>CAKRWX010000556.1 GCA_934418055.1 uncultured Lachnospiraceae bacterium | reverse complement strand
TACACAACCACAATGGTTCCTGCAAGTAAGGAAGCAATGGTTCCTGCGGTGGATGCTTTCTTCCAGTAATGTCCCATCACGTACGGGAAGAAGGAACCAGCCGCACGTAAAGTGAAGCAGAACATTAAGATAGAAACAATGCTCTGGGTGTTAAACAGCGCGATGAGCATGGAAGCCACGCCTACCAGGCACATCACGATCTTGGTGACTTTCATGACAGAATCACTGGATGCATCTGGTTTTAAGACTGCTTTGTAAATATCATTCGCGAAAATAGAACCAGCGCCAAGCAGATCAGAGTCGGAGCTGGACATAGTCGCGGAAATGATGCCTGCAAACAGAAGTCCGCAGATCAGTGCCGGCATGGTGTTGATGGCCAGAACCGGAAGCGCGTAACGTGCGCCTACAGACGCGAACTGCTCAGAGCTGAACTTGCCCATATTGATCAGCGCCAGGGTGATGATGCCCAGGATGGTCGGGATAAACGCGTAAATGAAGTTTACCAGAGCCGCCAGCCATGCGCCGCCCTTTGCTGCCCTCTCATCTTTTGCCGCATAGAAACGGGATACTGCTTCCTGTCCTACGGAGAAGGTTGCGGTATACATGATGACAAGGGAAATGATGCCAAACAGGTCATAACCTTCAAACAGGTTCATGGTTCCTTCCGGAATGTTTGCGGAGATGCTGCTCCAGCCGCCTGCGTAATTCATGGCAAACGGAACCGCGATGATCATGCCGATGACGATCAGGAAAACCTGTACAAAGTCGGTCAGGGTAACGCTCCACAGACCGCCCATGATTGAATAAACGGTAACAACCACTGCTACAATGATAACTGCTACCTGGTAATCAATATTTAACATGGTAGACAGAATAACCGCGGAAGCAATGAACTGTCCTGCAGTCAGTCCTACCAGTGGAAGCAGCATGATCACAGCGGTGATCAGTCCGCACTCCTTGCCGTAACGTCTGCGGAAATACTCCGGAACGGTCTTAACCGTTGCCGCACGGAACTTCGGCGCGATAAAGCTTAAAATAATGAACGCGATACCCATGGTGGTAATATACCAGGATGCGCTCAGTCCAAAACCTGACATACCGTTCTGAACAACGCCAAGAGAACTTCCGCCGCCAATCTCCGTTGCTGCCAGAGTTCCCGCCATTAAGAACGGTCCCAGTCTTCTTCCTGCTACCATGAAATCTGTATTGCTTGTAATCTTTGTGGAAGAATACCAGCCAATCCACAGCATGAACAGCAGATACACGATAACGATTGCGGTAACCATTAAATTTGTACCCATACACATACCCTCCTGTAATATTTGACAACCCTGTCAAAAAGTTGTATAAATTGTTTATGTTTTTAGTTTACCACAGGATTCATGTGTGCAAAACTTCCAATTATGCAAAAACAGGACCAAATCTGCAACCAGGAGATAATGCCATGCTGAAAATTGCCATATGTGACGATACAAGAGAAGAGCGGGAGCTGGTGGAGCAA
>CAKRWX010000555.1 GCA_934418055.1 uncultured Lachnospiraceae bacterium | reverse complement strand
AAGCGGTGCGGGTATTGAATTACCGGCCGAACAATGTGGCGAGGGCGCTGAAGGGAAAACCAAGCAATCAGATCTTGTTCATCGCAGACCACATCACGAATGAATATTTTGCGAATATTGTAAATGAGATGGATCAATATGCCTACGATTCCGGTTATCTGATCTCCCTTTGCGGGAACAGAAATACCCAGGAGTTCGTATCACAGGTCATCAGCCATCAGTATGATGGGATCATCGTCAGTTCCGGAAGCTTTTCACCGGAATATGTGGAGGAATTTACCAGAGCCGGGATTCCGGTCGTCGTATTTCGAAGATGGAAGAAGCAGGAGTATTCCGGAAGAGTTGCTCTTTTGGGAACAGGGCTATATCAGGGAGCCAGAAAAGCGATACGGCATCTGTTGGATTGTGGCTGCCGGAATATCGTTTTTGCAGACAGGATCAGTAAAAACGGTCATCCAAGTAAACCGGATGATTTAAGACTTCAGGGAGTTATTGATGAGCTGGAGACCAACGGAATCCCATTGACAGAGGATTACATGATCTGTGGCTGCCACAGCGAAGAAGAACTGGCAGAGGTGATGAAGCAGAAGCTTCAGAGCGGCATGAAGATCGATGGAATCTTCGGAAAAGATGATTATATCGCACACACTGCGATGCAGGCGGCGATCCAGAGTGGATACCGGGTTCCGGAGGACATCAAGGTTGTTGGATTTGATGATTCCAGCATCAGCCGGTTCTGCTCACCGAAGATGACGACGATCCAGATGGATCAGAAACACATTGCGAAAACGGCGATCGATATGATCGTGGCGATGGTTGCTGGGGAACAACCGGAGAGCGTAGTGTATGACAGCATATTGATCAAGAGAGAGAGTACCAGAACTGAGTGATCAGATGGTAGACAGGGGTGTAATTAGCACAGGATAACTTGTGTTAAATAAAGAAAGGAAGGTACAAGTTATGAAAAAACGTATGTTAGCGCTGACAATGGCAGCAGCCATGGTTGCTACAACTGCATGCTCTGGAGGGGGAAAAACAACAGAGACAACGGCAGCACCTGCAGCGGCAGAGACAACTGCAGCAGAAAGCAAGGCAGAGGCAACAGAGGGATCCACGGAGCCTGTTACTTTAAAAATTGCAAACTACGCAGTTTTAGAGAAGGGCTATGAGGAATTCTGGACCCAGGTAAAGAATGATTATGAAGCAAAATATCCAAACGTTACGATCGAATGGGTTACCGCTCCTTATGGCGAGATCTTAAACCAGGTAATCAATATGGCAGGCGGCGGTGACCGTGTAGATCTGATCTTCAGTGAGATGATCTGGATTCCTGCATTAGAGGACGCGGGTCTGGCAGCTCCTATGGATGAAATCCTGGATGCAGATTTCCTTGCAGATTATTATCCAAACGTATTAGAGGCACATTCCATTGATGGAAAAGTATATGGTGCTCCATTATATGTATCTCCATCCCTGTTATTCTATAACAAAGATTTATTTGAGAAGGCAGGAC
>CAKRWX010000554.1 GCA_934418055.1 uncultured Lachnospiraceae bacterium | reverse complement strand
GGTTCCACCTGTGCTTCTGCCTGTCGGTTCCGCTGGTCTTGGACTGGTCTTCGGACTGATTGGTGCTATGACCGCTTTTGGCACCCGCCGTCTGAAAAAGGAACTCTCCCTGGGAAGTCAGGCCCTTCAGGAAACCTTCCGCAGACATCTGGGTGATTCTGCCATCAGTGAAGAAGCCATGAATGCCTTCACTGCCCGCATGAATGATTTCAAGCGGCTCTGTACCGCCACAGAAACCTCCGAAGCAACGGTCCAATCCCTGACCAGGGAAATCGCAGCTTTACAGCAGACGCAGACCGACTGCAACGAGATCATCGAAAAACAGCAGAAAAACCAGTGGGAGCTGGAGAAAAAGCTGGAACTGCTGGCCAACTATAAGACACAGGCTGAGGGCCTGAAGAATTCTCTGGCGGAAAACGAACGGATTTCCCAGGAGATCATGGCTATCGATCTGGCCCAGGACACCATGACGGAGCTTTCCACCTCCATCCGGGATTCCTTCGGGCTTCACCTGAACAAGACGGCCTCCGACTTAATCAAAGGCATCACCGGAGGTATCTACACCAGCATGAGCATCGATGAGAACTTAAATGTATTCATGAACACGCCAACCAAGCTGGTTCCCATCGACCAGGTCAGCAGCGGAACCATGGACCAGATCTATCTGGCATTGCGCCTTGCCGCCGCTAAGTTAATCCAGGACGGCAAACAGGAGATGCCGCTAATCTTCGACGACAGCTTTGTGCTTTATGATGACGAGCGGCTGCGGACCGCGCTTAAATGGCTGGCGGCGTCCTGCAAGGGACAGGTGCTTCTGTTTACCTGCCACCAGAGAGAGGCGCAGATGCTGACGGCAAACCAGATGGTATATAACTATATTGAATTGTAAAAGAGGTACATTTATGGCTGAAATCAAAGATTGGGAATTAAATGATGATTATTTCCAGGCGGAAGACTCCGCCAAAGAATTAAAATTAGAGGATTTTATGACTGAGGAGCCATCCGAACATGATGGCCCTGATGGAACCTTCGGTTCCTTCGGAGACACTACCGACCAGGACCTGCTCCAAAAGACTATCCAAGACGTCCATGAAGTTCTCGCACGAGCTCAGAAGGGCGATACCATTCAGGAGATCGCTGCAAAACTGGGGCTGGATGAGCAGTATGTTTATAATATCCAGGTGTCTGCGCAGGGCTTCCGGGAGGACGATGAGATTGCGGTGGCGCATCTGGTGATGATGGGGTAACCAACTATGTACATGCAGTATTTTAAATTTGTATGCTAAAAGTAGTTCACATATGAAAAACGGGGCAGCTGCATACCTAAATCTGCAACTGCCCCATACAAAACATTTCTAAACACAATTTTTCAAATATCCTTCTATTTCCACTTCAAATGATGCAATTCCCCCTGCATCTGCATCTTCTCAAACCCATTCTGTCTCAGCGCCTCATACAGCACGATTGAAACCGAGTTTGACAGATTCAAAGACCGGATATCTCCCCACATAGGGA
>CAKRWX010000553.1 GCA_934418055.1 uncultured Lachnospiraceae bacterium | reverse complement strand
AAGACTGTATTGTGTAACGGTTTTTGATCGTGACCAGGAGCTGCTTTCTGTGGGGGAAAAGCGGCTCCTATTTTTTTATGTTTCTGATGATCTTCTTCTCCCTTTCCTTGACATAAAATTAGCCGAATGCTAATATAATTTCAGAAGTTATCCAGAGTTATGAACAGTTATCCAGTATTATAAAAGTTATCCAGAGTTATGAACAGTTATCCATTTATAGTAAGGAGGGTTCACAGGTGAAACGCGATAATCCATTTACTCTTACCTTTGGAAAACAGCCTATCAAATACATCAACCGATATGAAAGCACCGATAATATCCTTTCCACATTTGAGGCCAGCAATCCAATCAGCCAGACCTATCTTATCAGCGGTATCCGTGGAAGCGGCAAAACCGTACTCATGACCTCTGTGGCCAATCAGCTCCGTAAATCAGATGACTGGGTTGTTGTTGACCTCAATGCCACGCAACCTTTACTTCAGGAATTTGCCATGCGTCTGACAGATGCCAGTAAGCATATCCCCAATATTTTTGAAAAAGGATTTGAAATTTCCGTAGCCGGCTTTGGTCTTGGCTATAACGGGGCCGCCGAAGATCATGACAGCGTCAGCAGAATTGAAACTATTCTTGGGAAATTAGAAAAACAGCACAGAAAAGTCCTGATTACTATCGATGAGGCCATTGCCAATGAAAATATGCGCGTTTTCGCCAGCCAGTTTCAGATTTTCGTACGAAAAGATTATCCTGTCTTTCTGATCATGACAGGTCTTTACGAAAATATTTATGAAATCCAGAATGATCCGGTACTGACCTTTTTGCTCCGCGCTCCCAAAATCGTCCTTGGTCCTCTGGGTATCAATCAGATCAAAAACGAATATCAGGATATCTTCCAGATTGATGATGAAACATCCAGACAGCTGGCAAACATCACCATGGGCTACGCATTTGCCTTTCAGGCGCTGGGAATGCTGTACTGGGAATACCGCGATGAAAAACCACTGGACTGGATCCTGCGCAAGCTGGACGGACTGCTGGAAGACTTCGTTTACCGGAAAATCTGGACAAATCTGTCCCCTCTGGAAAAACAGATCACAGCTGCCATGCCGGATCAGGGCGTAAAGATAAAAGTAAAAGAGCTCTGCGATGAGCTTGAGATCAAAGGAACTACCTTTTCCAAATACCGGGAACGCCTGATCAACAAAGGCGTCTGCACTGCGCCGGAATACGGATATATTGCGCTGGCTCTGCCAAGATTCAAGAATATTACTGCATCTTATGATATAGAGGCTTAGGCGATGTAAAATTTTCCCATGCTCCAATGGCTTCATATTTCTATAGAAAACACTTGTGATTTCATCCCAAAAATGCTACCATTAAGTATCATGCGGAGTTTTGCTCAGGCAAAGCTCCTTTTTTATGAAACCTAACGCAATACAGGGAGGAAACAACCATGGCACTGATCATTCCAGCAAACTATGATCCCCATCTCACCGTCCGTGAGACTCAGGAAGCAATCAAAT
>CAKRWX010000552.1 GCA_934418055.1 uncultured Lachnospiraceae bacterium | reverse complement strand
CTACCATGATCATCATACCGGCTACGAATATGATCGTTGCCCAGTTGATGCCGGCAGAACTCTCAGAAGCCTCACCTGCTGTGTACCAAAATCCCCTCGTAAATATCTGAGCCACATTCAATGTCTCAGTCAATGCTGTCATACTATGCATGCAGATTCCAAATACAACAACCATTGTAACCACTGCACATCCCAAAGTAATAATATGACGTTCAATTTTGTCCATGATAATCAGTAAAAACATTACCAAAAATATCAGGACAGCCGCAATTTGTGCCGCCATAGCTTATTGCCTCTCTTTCCTTTGTATTTTCAATTCCAAATGCCTATTATAGTCGGAAAGATTGTTAAATTCAATGTCAATCTGACAAAAAAATTGTACTAAAAAAAGTGCGTTTCCCAATTTGGTATGCGCACTTTTCACTATTATTTTATCAATCCAGCTTTATCCCCGCCAGTGCCTGTGCAAATGCATTGTTCACTGGTTCCTCTTTCTGCTTTTTCAGATACTTCTGCACATCTTTTTTGGACACGCCTGCACCTTCTTTGGCTCTTCTCGCCTTGAATGCCTCCAGCTTTTCCTTATATCCACATGTGCACACAAATGTCTCTGCATCGCCTTTCTTGATCAATTCCATCTTTTTATGACAGTTTGGACATCTCGCATTGCTGGTTCTTGCTACCGTCTCTTTATAACCACATTCTCTGTCCTGACACACCAGAAGTCTTGCATTCTTACCTTTTACTGCCAGCATCCGTTTACCGCAGCGCGGACATTTGCTGTTCGTCAGATTATCGTGACGGAAGGTTCCGTCTGCCTGTTTAATCTCCTGAATCAGTTCTTTCGTATAATCTTCGATCTCATGCAGAAATGTCTTTTCTTTCCCATTTCCAGCGGCAATGTCCGACAGCTGCATTTCCCATCTGGCTGTCAGTTCCGGTTTCTTCAGGTCTTCCGGCACCAACTCCAAGAGCTGTTTGCCTTTCGAAGTGATCCGAATCTCATTTCCATTCTTTTCGATCAGAAATGTATGGAACAGTTTTTCGATAATGTCTGCTCTGGTTGCTACTGTTCCTAGACCGCCTGTTTCGCCCAGCGCTTTCCGCTCTTTGGCATTATCAGACTCCATATAGCGCACCGGATTCTCCATCGCACTCAGCAGGGTTGCCTCAGTAAATCTTGCCGGTGGCTTCGTCTTTCCCTGCGACCGCATAATTTGGGAAATATCTACCTCCTGCCCCTTTTTCATTGTCGGGAGCTGCTGTCCTGCTAATCTCAGCTGATCCCCGTTTTTATCATCTTCTTCCTCATCCAGAGACATATTGTCATAGACCGCTTTCCAGCCTTCTTTTAATACAATCTGCCCTTTCGCCCCAAATACTGCGGTAGCCACAGATGGCTTCGCAGATGTTTGCATAGATGTTTGCACAGCAGCTTTCATCGTTGTCTGCTCGTATTCATATGCCGGGTACAATACACTGATAAACCTGCGGACTACCAGATCGTAAATCTTCCGTTCTTCATTGCTCATGTG
>CAKRWX010000551.1 GCA_934418055.1 uncultured Lachnospiraceae bacterium | reverse complement strand
GTCGGGCATGGGGATCTGCATCTGCTTGATGGGCTCGATGGCAGCCAGGCGGCGCTCCTTCTCGATGCCGTCGGGCAGAGCATTGATCTCGTTGATGTCGTCCAGCACGACATAAGGAGTCTGGGTCTTGGGGTCCTTCTTGGGCTTGCCGGTGGCCTCGTCGATGACGACGTTGCCGTCTGCATCCTTCAGGGGCTTGCCGGTGGAGGGGTCGATGATGTATGCGCCGGTCTCGGGGTCGAACTTGCGGGCAGCGCGCTTGCCGGCGGCATAGGCCAGGCTGATGCGGGCGTAGCCGCAGATATCGTTGTCAAAGCCCAGATCCTCGGCGGCCTTGCACATGATCTCGCCGTCACGCTGAGCGGCGATACCGGCGGCCTGGTTCTCGGGGTACATGACGTTCAGGTCAAAAGCCTCGGCCAGCTCACAGGGGAACTTGGAGCTGGACCAGCCCACCAGCTTGCCCTCGGCCTTGGCCTTGCGGGCGTCGGCATAGACGTCATCGACGACCTTGCGCAGCGCCAGGACGCCGGGACTGACTGTTTTAGCCATAGTAAATTTCCTCCCTACTTATTCTAAGAAAAACTTGCGTCGGGCCTTTTCAGGCCTTCTGCGCTTTTTGGTACTTTTGATAAGCGAACAGAGCGGCGCCCAGCGCGCCGTTATACTGGGTCAGGGGCGAGATGTGGACCTCGTGTCCCAAAGACTCCTCCAGGGCCTTGACCACGCCGGAGTTCTGGGCCACGCCGCCGGTCATCACCACCTGGTCCCGAATGCCCACCCGGTGGGCCAGCCCGGTGACACGGGCGGCCACGGAGTGGTGGATACCGTTGATGATATCCCGCTTATCCGTGCCCATGGACAGCTGGCTGATGACCTCGCTCTCTGCGAACACGGTGCAGGTGGAGCTGATCTCCACCGTCTTGGTGGACTGGGCGCCCAGGGTGCCCAGGTCCTCCACCTTCACCTCCAGCACCCGGGCCATCACGTCCAGGAAGCGGCCGGTTCCGGCGGCGCACTTGTCGTTCATCACAAAGTTGGTCATCACACCGTTTTCCACCTGCAGGATCTTCACATCCTGGCCGCCGATGTCGATGACCGTGTGGACCTGGGGGAACAGGAACGTCGCGCCCTTGGCGTGGCAGCTCAGCTCGCTCATCTGCGTGTCTGCGATGCCCTCCAGAGAGTTGCGCCCGTAGCCGGTGGCCAGCACAAAGGCCATCTCTTCCTTGGTCTTTCCAGCCTGCTCCAGCACCTCGCTGATGGCCCGCTGGGGGCCGCTGGTGCCGGCGCCCACAGAGATCAGGGACTTTGCCACGATCTCCTTGCCGTCGGCCAGCATGATGCACTTGGAAGCCGTGGAACCGATGTCAATTCCTAAGGTATAGATATGATCCATGGTAACGCTCCAAATATTCAAAATTTCGTCCGCCGGAGAACATACAGGCCATTTCTCCGGCATTCGTGGGTGCTCCGGGGTCTTGTCGCAAGACCCCGGAGCCGGGAACTGCCCGAAAAATCACTTCTTCAGGGAGTCGTAATC
>CAKRWX010000550.1 GCA_934418055.1 uncultured Lachnospiraceae bacterium | reverse complement strand
ATTATAGCACGAAAATAGTTCAGTGTAAATAAGAAACTGCAAACGGCAAAAACCATCGACACATCATGGGAAAAGCGTTATACTGGCAGTAATGAAAAAACATACAGGTGGATACTATGACATTTCAACAATTAAAATACGTGATAACGGTAGCGGAAACAGGAACCATCACCGAGGCAGCAGGTAAACTTTACGTGTCTCAGCCGAGCCTTACAAAAGCAATCCATGAGCTGGAAAAAGAAATGAACATCGTGATCTTTAACCGGACAAACAAGGGGATCAGTTTATCCAGGGAGGGCGATGAATTCCTGGGCTATGCCAGACAGGTGCTGGATCAGGCGGCGATTCTGGAGGATAAATATAAGGGAGGTCATGGTGGAAAAAAGAAATTCTGTGTGTCCACACAGCATTATTCCTTTGCGGTCAATGCATTTGTAGATCTGATCAAGCAGTATGGACAGGATGAGTATGATTTCAGTCTGCGGGAGACCCAGACATATGAGATCATTGAAGATGTAGCCAGAATGCGCAGTGAGATTGGAATTCTGTTTCTGAATGATTTCAATGAGGTAGTATTGGACAAAATCTTAAAATCCCATGACCTGGAATTCCATCTGCTCTTCATTGCAAAACCTCATGTGTTTATCAGCAGAAATCATCCGCTGGCGGGAAGAGAGATCATTACCAACGAGGAACTGGAACAGTACCCGTATCTTTCCTATGAACAGGGCGAACACAATTCCTTTTATTTCTCTGAAGAGATATTTTCCCCATTTGAGCGGAAAAAGAACATCCGGGTCCGCGACCGGGCGACATTATTTAACCTGCTGATCGGTCTTAACGGATACACGGTGTGCAGTGGTGTGATCGATGAGAAATTAAATGGCAAAGATATTATAGCAGTGCCGCTAGCCCAGGAGAGTAATATGCGGATCGGTTATATTTCCCACAGGAAAGGTATGATCAGCCGGGTGGGAAGCTCTTATTTAGAGGCATTGAACCAGTATCTTCAATAGTTTATAGGGCGGCTTGCCATAACTTAAAGCTATGGCTAACCGCTCTTTTTCTGTATTTTTCAAAATTCATTTCCTTCTATATAATAACAACAGATTCACTGATAGAGAAAAATTATGAAGATACATGGAGGAAATAAATATGAGTAAATTGCAGACACCATTCCGTTATGATTTTGTAGGAAGCTTTTTAAGACCGGAAAAATTAAAGAAAGCAAGAAGACAGTTCGATGAGGGAGTCATTGACTATGCAGCATTAAAAGTAGTTGAGGACGAATGCATTCGGGAACTGGCAGTGAAGATCAAAGAGCTTGGTTACCATGTGATCACAGATGGTGAGTTCCGCAGAGCCACCTGGCATCTGGATTTTATGTGGGGATTTGATGGCGTTGGTCATGCACCGACCAAGACAGGACTGCCATTTCACGGAGAAGCAGCGATGGTTGATGATACTTATATCGTAGGAAAAATCAACCTGTCAAAAGAGCATCCGTTTGTCGATCATTTCCGTTTCGTTAAAGCCCTGGAAGAT
>CAKRWX010000549.1 GCA_934418055.1 uncultured Lachnospiraceae bacterium | reverse complement strand
ATTTTTATACTGCTGCAACGATCTTTCCAGCTGCTGCACAAGCTGCCGCAGTGGCCGGAGAAGCCAGGTAAATCTCCACTTTGGAGGTTCCCATACGGCCTAAAAAGTTCCGGTTATTGGTGGCTACCACCCGCTCTCCATCGCTTAAAATACCGCCTGCACGGCCACAGCAGAGGCCACAGCCAGGATGGGTAATGATGGCTCCCGCCTCTGCCAGAGTCTTGAATGCGCCGCATGCCAAAGCATCCTCATAGACCTTTCTGCTGGCTGGAGTGACGATCAGTTTCACAAATGGAGCAACCTTTTTATCCTTCAAAACTGCTGCCGCAGCCTGGATATCCTCCAGACGTCCATTGGTACAGGAACCGATAAATACCTGGTCGATGACAGTTCCCTCTAACTCGCTGACATTGCGAATCTTGTCCACCTGGGATGGACACGCCATCACCGGCACAAAGTCCTCTGCCTTATATTCTAAGGTGCGGATGTAAGATGCGTCCGGATCTCCCTTTAAATTCTTCTGAAAATCATCCAGTTCGATCTGGCAATACTCCGCGGTCTTCTCATCTGGTGTAAATAACGCACATTTTGCGCCTGCCTCAATGGCCATATTGGACATGGTCATACGGCTGGCAACACTCATATTTTCAACCGTAGAACCGGTAAATTCCAAAGCGCAGTAAGTCGCGCCGTCTGCCCGCAGATCACCGATGATCCGAAGGATGATATCCTTGGACATGACGCCCTTTGGAAGCGTTCCTTCTATATTAATATGAATGGTCTCCGGCACTTTCACCCACAGGGTTCCCGTTCCCAGAATCGCCGCCATCTCCGTGTAACCGATACCGGTAGAAAATGCGCCGACACATCCATAAGTGGTGGTGTGGCTGTCGGTTCCAAATACTACGTTGCCCGGCTTCACATGGCCTGCCTCGGTCATCAGCTGATGGCAGATACCGTCAGTCCGGTGTACACGGGTCAGTCCCTGCTCCTTAGCAAAAGTGTCACCAACACGGAAATGTCTGGTATCGTCCACCTGGCTGGCTGGAAGGAAATGGTCATAGATCAGAACCGCCTTGTCCGGATCCCAGACTTTTTTGAATCCCATCTCTTTGAATTTGTCTACGATGAACGGAACCATGATGTCATCCATCATAACCCGGTCTACATTGACCGTCACGATCTCTCCGGCTTTTACGGAGTCTCTTCCTATATTATGGGCAATGATTTTCTCTACTACTGTCTGTCCCATGCTATTCTCCTTTCAGGCCGTTGCGGGCTCTCATGGCTTTCACCAGGCCGCCTGCGTTGATGATCTCTACCAGATTCTCTGGAAGAGAAGTGATCGGATATTTCTTTCCCTGATACTCCACATTTTCATTGACGGTCACTGTGATAGAATCTCCCTCTTTCACATCGTCATGAAGATCCGCCTGCTCGATCAGAAGAAGGCCGTTGTTGATGGAGTTGCGGAAAAAGATCCGGGCATAGGATTTGGCAATGATGCAGCGGATGCCCAATGCCTTGATCACCTCCGGTGCCTGCTCTCTGGAAG
>CAKRWX010000548.1 GCA_934418055.1 uncultured Lachnospiraceae bacterium | reverse complement strand
TATCTGGATGGTGTATGTTTTAAAGTAATCAGTGATGCAAATCAGCATGTAAATGGCTTAAAGACTGGTGAGATTGATATGTCTACCAAGATTTCTGGTGAGGCTATCAAATTGGTTCAGGATGATGATAATTTAGTATTATTAAGTCAGCCAAACACCAGCATCAACTTTATTGGTTTCAATACAGAAAAAGGACTGACTGCAGATGTTCGTATCCGTCAGGCATTAGCTGAAGCAGTTGATATGGAAGATTTGTGCAAAGGTCTGTATCAGTATGGTGAGGCTGTTTACGCAGGACAGCCAATGCCAACCGCTTCCTGGGGTTATGATGAGTCTATGGACGCTATGAAACAGAAATATGATCCAGAACATGCAAAAGAACTGTTAAAAGAGGCTGGTTATCCAGATGGATTTAAGATTTCCATCAACTTCTCCAACACTTCCACTAACACTAAATTGGCAACTATTTTACAGCAGTATTGGAAGACAAATCTGAATGTAGATCTGGAGATTATCGGAACAGAGTGGGCGGTTTATAGCCAGACAGTTACTGCTGGTGATCATGATATGTATATTGTAGGTATTTCTTCTACTGTAGATCCACATAACTTTACTGGTAAATGTTTAGGTTCCCAGTATATCGGTACATTGCCAGCAGGTGCAAGACTGAATGATCCGGAGATGGACGAGTTGGTAAAAGAGTCTCTTGCAACCAGTGATCAGGCAGCAAGAAAAGAAGTTTACAAGAAGATCGTAGCAAAGACAATGGAGCTTGTTCCAGCAATGTACTTCTCCAGTGATAACATTACATGGGGTACAACCAATAAAGTTCATGGTCTTTGCCAGAAGACTTACTGGAATCTGTGCAACAGCGAAGTTAATGTTTGGATGGAGCAGTAGTTTCTGAAAAAGGAGCAGGAAAATCATGACAGGTGATATTGCATTTCAGGAAATAGAAGAACAGCGTGAGAAGCTGGTTCGGCTTGCAACGGACATCTGGAATAATCCGGAGATTGCTTATCACGAAGATAAAGCTTCCACATGGACAGCAGAAGCTTTGAAGAATTATGGTTTTGAAGTAGAACTGGGGGCTTACGGAATTCCAACTGCAATCCGTGCTCAGTGGGGAAGCGGACATCCAGTCATTGGATTTCTGGGAGAATATGATGCACTTGAAGGCTTAAGTCAGCAGCTTAAGCCTGAAAAGGCACCAATTGAAGGACAGAAATATGGACATGGATGTGGTCATAATATCTTAGGCGTTGGTCATTTGGCAGCGGCTATTGGTATGAAAAAAGAAATGGAAAAGCGGAATATCCAAGGAACGGTTGTGTTCTATGGTTGTCCAGCAGAGGAAGTAGGAACCGGAAAAGGCTTGATGGCTATGCGTGGTGCTTTTAAAGAACTGGATGTGGCTATGGCTTATCATCCGGGGTGGTTTAATTATGTATTTACTGGTGGAAAAAATGGTGCTCATCGGGTTCAGGCTGATTTCTATGGAAGAAGCTCTCACTCAGGAAGCTCTCCACAGAATGGAAGAAGTGCACTTTTAGCAGCCC
>CAKRWX010000547.1 GCA_934418055.1 uncultured Lachnospiraceae bacterium | reverse complement strand
GATCTTACGTCCGGTCAGACCACTATCACCGTGAGGTCCACCGATAACGAAACGGCCAGTTGGGTTGATGAAGAACTTGGTTTCTGCATCTACCATCTCTGCTGGCAGAATCTCATCGAATACATATTTCTTAATATCTTTATGGATCTGCTCCTGGCTTACCTGATCATCATGCTGAGTGGATAATACCACTGCATCCAGACGGAATGGCTTGCCATTCTCATCGTACTCTACGGTTACCTGGGTCTTACCATCTGGACGAAGGTAAGTCAGAGTACCATCTTTACGAACCTTGGTTAACTGACGAGCCAGCTTGTGTGCCAGAGCGATCGGATATGGCATATACTCCTCGGTCTCATTGCTTGCGAAACCGAACATCATACCCTGGTCACCAGCGCCGATGGCGTCTAACTCTTCCTCACTCATGGAATTCTCTTTTGCTTCCAGAGCCTTATCAACACCTAACGCAATATCAGCAGACTGCTCATCAATGGCAGTGATCACACCGCAGGTATCGCAGTCAAAGCCGTATTTTGCACGGTCATAACCGATCTCACGAACAGTCTCACGAACGATCTTCTGGATATCCACGTAAGCGTTGGTTGTGATCTCACCCATTACCATCACCATACCGGTGGTGCAGGCAGTCTCACAAGCCACACGGCTCATCGGATCCTGTGCAAGCAGCGCGTCAAGAATCGCATCTGAAATCTGATCGCACATCTTATCTGGATGTCCTTCGGTTACAGACTCAGAAGTAAACAGTAACTTCTCCATTCATTTTCCTCCTTTGATTTTGGGCAAACGAAAAGTCCGTAGCGAACTGCGGACTTGATAATTATAAATCAAATCCTCTTATTGTTCGATTTCTCGCTCAGGCTGGCACCTTCCTTTCTCACACACCAGGAATCTTCCCAATGCAGGTCCGGGGTTGCCGTGACTTCTCAGATCCTTTGTATCTCCATCACTCTGAATAAGGGACTATACGCACTTTTCTATTTTCGTTGTTTGTAGCACACACCATTTTACTGAATCGTATGTGCTTTGTCAAGGGATTTCCCCTTGTTTTTTTTCTCATTTTGGAATTAATTGATCGTTAACCAATCTTTAAGCGGAATTTCTGGGCTTCTTTATCAGAATCCACCTTCTCGATCTGGGCTCCCAGACCTCTTAATTTCTCCTCGAAATGCTCATAACCACGCTGGATATAACCGATCTCATCCACAACTGTGAAACCTTCTGCTGCCAATCCGGCAATCACTAAGGCTGCTCCGGCACGAAGATCCGGTGCATTGACCTGGGCTCCGGTGAAGCCTTCCACACCGCCAATGATGGCCACGTTGCCTTCTACCTTGATGCTGCCGCCCATGCGGGCCAGCTCGTCCACGTATTTGAAACGGTTCTCAAAAATACTCTCCGTGATCATGCTTGTTCCCTCAGCCAAAGCCAGGGTAACTGCCATCTGCGGCTGCATGTCAGTCGGGAATCCCGGATACGGCAGTGTCTTGATATTAGTAGAGCACTGCTTCGGTCTTCCTACCACCCGAACCTCATCATCTCCCTCAATTAC
>CAKRWX010000546.1 GCA_934418055.1 uncultured Lachnospiraceae bacterium | reverse complement strand
CTGGAGCCATTTGTGAAGGATGAAGCAGAGGCAGAGAAAGCTATTCGTTTCTTATTGGTTCATGTGGACCGTACCATTTCCAATGCGTTCTGTCATGCAGATCTAAGCAGCGAGGACACGAAGGCAGGACGAATCATTCTGAAACTGACCAGGGAAATGCAGCGTCCATGCCCAAATGTGTCACTGTTATACAAGAAGGGCATGTCTGAGGACTATTTAAGAGATGCTTTGGAGACTGCCATGGTAGCGGCAAAGCCAAGTTTTGCCAATGATGAGCTGTACCGGAAAGACATGGGTGATTATGCGGTGGTAAGCTGCTATAACACTCTACCCATCGGCGGCTGCGGTCTGACTCTGGTGCGTCTCAACATGAACCGTCTGCCGGAGCTGGCAAAGGATCCGGATGATCTGTTGAACCGTGTGATTCCAGATGCAGTAACTGCAGTCTGTGACGCCATCGACAGCCGGTGCCGGTTTATCGTGGATTACTGCCATTACTATGAAAATACCTTCCTGTACCATGAGGGACTGATCCATAAAGATAAGGACCATATGGTGGGAATGTTCGGTTATGTGGGCCTGGCAGAGTGCGTCAATACGATTTTGAACCTGACAGATCCCAAGGAGCGTTTCGGCCATGGAAAGGCTGCGGACGATTACGCAGAGAAACTCATGGATAAGATCCAGGAAGAGATCGATAAACGTCCTGCTGCCTACGGCAAATACGGTCTCCACGCCCAGGTTGGCGTTATGGAGGACACTTCCTCTACACCAGGCGGACGTATTCCGATTGGAGAGGAACCGGATCTGCCATTCCAGATCATGAACTTTACCAGAATGCATCGTCACTGCGCGGCTGGATGCGGCGAGCTGTTCCCATTTGACCATACGGCAAAGCAGAACCCTCAGTATCTGGCAGATATCTTAAAAGGTGCTTTTGACGGCGGAGCCCGGTATTTATCCTTCTATTCCGGTGATTCCGATCTGGTTCGTGTGACGGGATATCTGGTGAAGAAGTCTGATATCGAGAAGTTCGAGAAAGATCAGGCAACTTTAAATGAAGCGACTGTCAATGGCTGCAATGTAGATAAAAATCTGCATCTCCTGTCCAGAAAGGTGCGTGGAGAAGCGTGATCACAGCTCCGGTCAATAAGATCATTCCATTCAGCAGTGTAGACGGCTATGGAAACCGGACTGCCATTTTCCTGCAGGGCTGTAACCAGAACTGCCTGTACTGCCATAATCCGGAGACGATCCATCTGTGCAGAGGCTGCGGGGCATGTGTGAAAGCCTGTCCCGCAGGTGCACTTTCCATGGAAAATGGGAAGGTGGTCTATGATTATGAAAAGTGCTGTCAGTGCGATACCTGCTTAAAGACCTGTCAGAATGGCGCGTCTCCGAAGATCCGGAATCTGAATGCAGAGCAGATCATGGAAGAGATCCGGGCGTATTTTCCATTTATCAATGGAATTACCACCTCTGGTGGGGAGTGCAGCCTTCATCTGGATTTCTTAAGGGAATTGTATGCAGAGGTAAAGGTGGCTGGGAAAACCACCTACATGGATACCAACGGT
>CAKRWX010000545.1 GCA_934418055.1 uncultured Lachnospiraceae bacterium | reverse complement strand
GCTCCGCAGGGATCGCACTGCGGCGGCGGGGAATTATGTCGCTGAAGCGACCCGCCGCAGGCGTAGAATCCTGCAAGCAGGATTCTATTTTACAAATTGAATAAATTTCTCCACGCTTCCATTGATATATTTCCCTTTTTTCCAAATAAGGCCGATCTCCTGCTCGATAGCAGGAACAATGGGGATTCCCACCAGCCCCGGAAGATTTTTCAAAAGGGATGAATACAGGAATGCACCGCCTAACTCATTCTGAATGAAATTCTTGATGGTAAAAAGCTGGCTGGCGTGCATGATCACGTTGGGCTTGATCCCGGCCCGGTCAAAATAAACGCCTAAGGTGGTATTCTGGACAGAGTCGGTATTGTACATGATGATGGGCTCGTCCTTTAACTGCTCAATGGTGATGTGTTTTTCCCTGGCAAGATGATGGTGCTTCGACACACAGAACACGATCCGTTCCGTGCGGAGCGTACAGGAATTCATCTTGTCAATGTCGTAAAAGTGCATATTGACTAAAGCAACGTCAAGCTGCTCCTCCTGAACGAGACGGGAGGCGCGGATGGAACCGTACTCGGATAATTCCAGTGGAATGTCCGGGTATTTTTTTTGAAAATCCAGATACAGATCCGGGAAATAGATAGTGCTTAAAAGCGGCGGGATACCGATCCGCACCGATGGAGTCTGTTTTCCCAGATCATAGAGCTGTTCAGTGGTCTGATCAATGGACTGCAGCAGTTCCTGAGCCTTCTGATAGAAAATTTCCCCTTCTGTGGTCAACGTCAGGTGGTTTTTGGAGCGCACAAATAGATTGACAGAGAATTCCTTCTCCAGTTCCTTGATGGCAGTGGAGATGGCAGGCTGTGTCACGAACAGTTTCTGGGCCGCCTCGACGGTTATTGGTAAAAATGCATCAAAAAAGCATTGAAATTTAATGAAATTATAGCATACAATAGCAGTTTCTGACAAATATAATTTTTTCTCATTAACTAAAATTTATGACCCCATAGTTTTTACTAAATGTACAAATAGAAATACTGGATATATAATTCAGACATAAGCAAGAGGTAATACAGACGGCCGGATGGTTATCCCACTTAACAGCAATATTGAAACATTGAAAATCAAATATTGGGGGAGAGAACAAATGAGTCCAACAACCATTACACTTTTATTCCTTCTCTTTGCGGTGGTAATGTTCGTCTTTGAGAAAATTCCGCTGGGCGTCACTTCCATGATCGTCTGCTGCGGACTGGTCGTTACAGGGGTGTTAGATGTAAAGACCGCATTTGCAGGATTTATTGACAGCAACGTGATCTTGTTTGTAGCCATGTTTATCGTCGGAGAAGCATTTTTCCAGACAGGTATGGCGAATAAGATTGGTGGAGTGGTAACAAAGTTCGCCAAAACAGAGCGGATGCTGATCGTAGCGATCATGGTGATCGTTGGTCTGATGAGCGGTGTGTTATCCAACACAGGAACCGCAGCAGTCCTGATTCCGGTTGTCATCGGTATCGCGGCAAAATCCGGTTATTCCAGATCCAAACTTCTGATGCCGTTGGTATTTGCGGCAGCCATGGGAGGTAACTTATCCC
>CAKRWX010000544.1 GCA_934418055.1 uncultured Lachnospiraceae bacterium | reverse complement strand
GTCTGACTGACCATGCAGCAGCTTCCACGGATGGCTCTGGCGCTTCTGGCCCTGTCATCTCTGCCCTGGTCATGAATGCCAATCCGTTTACCCTGGGACACCAGTATCTGGTGGAGACAGCCGCTGCTTCCTGCGATCTGTTACACCTGTTCATCGTCAGTGAAGACGCCAGTCTGGTTCCATTTACTGTCCGTAAAAAACTGGTCATGGAGGGAACCGCCCACTTAAAGAATATCTGCTACCACGAAAGCGGTCCCTACATCATCAGCAGTGCCACCTTCCCAAGCTACTTCCAGAAAGACGAATCTGCTGTCATCGAAAGCCACGCCCGCTTAGATCTGGCAGTATTTACACGGATTTCCGAAGCCCTTGGCATCACCTGCCGCTATGTTGGTGAAGAACCAACCAGCCTGGTAACCGGCATGTACAATGAGATTATGGCAGCAGAGCTTCCAAAAGCAGGCATCCAGTGCCGGATCATTCCAAGAAAAGAAGCAGATGGAAAGCCAATCAGTGCTTCTACCGTCCGCCAGTGCCTGAAGGACGGGGATATGGAAACCTTAAAAACTCTGGTTCCAGAAACCACGCTCCGGTATTTTGAAAGCCCGGAAGCCGCACCGGTGATTGAGAAGATCCGGGCGGAGGCAAATGTGATCCATTACTAATAATAGAATCCCGCTGACAGAATTTCCCATCTGCAGCAGGTCGCTTTATCAATAGAAAAGACTGCACACCATAGCTATCATATTTGCTATCATGTGCAGTCCTTCATTTTTTCGGTAGTAAGGTGATTGTTATCGACCTTCCACAATCTCCAGAATCTCTTCCGGCTTTTCTACCAGCACCTTCGCTCCTTTGGAAATCAAAAACGGTACATCACGGAATCCCCATTCCACGATGATATGATCCATCTGTGCATTGGCTGCTGTCTGAATATCCACATCAGAATCACCAATATAAACAGCCCGGTCTCGGGAACATTTCAGGGTCTTTAACACCTCATTGACAGAATCCGGCGCTGGTTTCTTGCGAATGCCTTCCCGCTCTCCCACTGCAAAATCAAAGACTCCATCAAAATACTGCTTACACAGCTCCTGCACACCATAATCTGCCTTATTGGACACCACTGCCAGCTTGCAGCCATCCTTTTTCAGATTCTGAAGAAGCTCCATGATCCCGTCATAAGGTCTGGTTTTATCCGCACAATGAACCTTATAATGTGCCGTAAATGTCTCGTGTACCCGGTCAATCTCCTCCACCGGAGTTCCTTCCGGCACTGCCCGCTCCATCAATTTTCGGATTCCATTTCCCACAAACTGCCGTACTTCATCCATAGTCCGTTCCGGATAACCGCAGGTTTTCAAGGCATAATTGGTACTGTCCGCCAGATCTTCCAGTGTATTTAAAATCGTTCCATCTAAGTCAAAAATCGCAATCGTATATTTCATAGCTTTTCTCTCCTCTCTGCTGCCCGTAGTATAGCACATCTGCCCCAAAGCGTAAATGCTAGAACATCAATTCTTTGTTGAGAATTTTCCCTCCAAATCCTTTTCTCACCCATTCTTGTTTTTCCCACCTTTCTGTGATAGAATAAC
>CAKRWX010000543.1 GCA_934418055.1 uncultured Lachnospiraceae bacterium | reverse complement strand
AAACGACTTCAGTATCTTCTGACACATTCCTTTTACGCCAAAGCACTGGCTGTTAAGCGTGTCGTTACCAACGATGGGCGCAAGACTCCCGGTGTGGATGGTGTTCTCTGGAACACCCCGGCGAAGAAAATGAAAGCGGTTCTATCGCTGACAGATAAAGGGTATCGTGCGCGTCCTCTCCGTAGAGTGTATATCGAAAAGAAGGACAAGAAGAAAAAGCGTCCATTGGGCATTCCTACAATGTATGACCGCGCAATGCAGGCTCTCTATGCTTTGGCACTGGAGCCGGTGGCGGAAACAACAGCAGATGGGAAATCCTTTGGTTTCCGAAAAGGAAGATGCGCACAGGATGCCTGCGAATATCTGTTCAATGCACTGTCGCGCAAGCACATTTCTCCGAAGTGGGTTTTGGAGGGTGACATCAAAGGTTGTTTCGACCATATCAGCCATGATTGGCTTCTGGCGAACATCCCCATGGACAAGAACATTTTGAAGCAGTTCTTAAAGGCGGGATTTATCTATCAGCGCGAACTCTTTCCTACCGAGGAAGGAACTCCGCAAGGTGGTATTATCTCCCCCATTCTGGCGAACATGACGCTGGATGGTATCGAGAAGAAGCTGGTCGAACGCTTTCACACGAACGCGCTCGGTAAGGTCGATTTAAGATTTAAGAATGCCCACAAAGTAAACTTCGTCCGCTATGCAGACGATTTTGTGGTCACAGCGGCAACACCTGAACTGGCTCTTGAAGCAAAGGAGCTGATTCGAGAGTTTCTCGCTGAACGCGGATTGGAACTTTCTGATGAAAAGACCGTTGTCACCAACATTGACGATGGTTTCGACTTCCTCGGCTGGAACTTCAGAAAGTATAACGAAAAGCTGATTATCAAACCTTCCAAAAAGGCGGTTAAGGCTATCGTTTCCAATATCTCTGACACGATTCTCCGCAGAGGAAAAGCGTGGCAGCAAGATGTTCTGATTATGAAGTTGAACGAACAAATTCGAGGTTGGACTAATTACCACCAGTCCGTATGCGCAAGTGATGCGTTCGCGCATCTGGACTACGTCCTGTACGAACTGCTGTGGCGATGGGCTAAAAGACGGCACCCAAAGAAGAACAAGTGGTGGATTTCCACGAGATACTGGCATCGTGTCGGTAATCGGAACTGGGTGTTCTCTACGGAAAACAAGGAGCTGATACGGGTGGACAGCACAGCCATTGTGCGACATACCAAGATAAAAGCTACTGCAAATCCGTTCCTCGATGAGGCGTATTTCCAAAAAAGGAAATTCGATAAAGGAATGCACCGGCTGACTGGAAAATTCAAGACGATTTGGAAAAACCAGAACGGGCTGTGCTACCACTGCGGAATGCCGATGGATGTAACGGAAGAAAGAGAGATCTTCTACCTTGCACCAAAGGCAAAGGCTGGCATGGAAGATGTTCGCAATATGCGCTACGTTCATTGCGCCTGTCAGAGAATTTATGCTGAGAACCGCTTGAAAAAGTGATGAAATGCTTGAGCCGTATGACGGGAAACTGTCACGTACGGTTCTTAGGCGGGAAGGCGGTGGTAACACCGCTGACCCAGCCGATTATT
>CAKRWX010000542.1 GCA_934418055.1 uncultured Lachnospiraceae bacterium | reverse complement strand
GGTGTCTGCTGCTGTTCCGGGTTCTGATTCCTGTTCTGATTCTTTTCTTCCATATATATTGATAACTCCTTTCTGCTCACACATGCTCCGCAATCCGCTGCAGAAACCGTGCGCCATACTTCTCAAATTTATGCTCGCCCACGCCGGACACTTCCAGCATCTCTGTCTTATTTTTCGGTCGCATACGACACATAAGCACCAGGGTCTTATCGGAAAATACAATGTAAGGCGGCACGCTCTCTTCTCTCGCAATCTCAGTGCGCAGGCCCCGCAGTTTCTCGAAGAGGTTTTCTTCTTTCTCTGTAAGAACCACAGAAGCCGCGGTTTTGAGTTTCTTCTTTTTACCCTTTGTATCGGCAGATTCTTCCTTCGGTGCCTTGTCCTGCTCCTTTGCCATTTTCATAAGAAGCGGGCCATGTTCTGCCTGCTGTTCCGGATCCAGAAGCTGCGCGGATTTTTTCGTCAGCTGCAGGATGGCGTAGGTGTCATCGGTTACACTTAAGTAATCGTGCATCAGCAGATAGTTTAATACCTGGCGCATGCGGTAAGCAGGAACCTTGGCGAACTGGCCATACTGCGGCACCTCATCCATGCGGTACTGACGGATTTTCGCCGTCTTTGCGCCGCGCAGGGTATCCAGAACCACATTCACGCCATAGCGCTGCCGGCAGGCAGCCACGCAGCCGATGAGTCCGATGGCATACTCGGTCACATCCACCTCTTCAAACTGCGTCAGGCAGTTCTGGCAGTTGCCGCAGTAACAGGAGGAACCGTACTCGCCAAAATACTTCAGGATGTACTCCCGCAGACATTCGTTGGTGTAACAGTAATAGGTCATCTTCCGCAGACGGTCGCGGTCCCGCTCTTTTACGATCTGAGCTGTGTAGGGATCCAGCTCCTGGTTTTCCTGGCTGTTCTCGATGAAAAACTGGTTGGTAATGACATCCTGGCCACTGTAATAGAGAATGCACTCTGCAGGTTCCCCGTCACGCCCGGCTCTCCCGGCCTCCTGATAGTAGGATTCCACGTTCTTCGGCATGCCGCAGTGCAGAACAAACCGCACGTTGGATTTGTCAATGCCCATGCCAAACGCGTTGCTGGCTACCATGATGGGCGAACGGTCATAGAGGAAATCATCCTGGTTCTGCCGCCGCTCTGCGTCGCTGAGTCCCGCATGATACCGGGTAGCCGCAAAGCCATCCGCACGCAGGCGCTCGCAGATTTCTTCCACGTTTTTGCGGGTCAGGCAGTAAATGATGCCGCTCTCCCCCGGATGTGTTTCCAGGTAATGATGAATGGCGCCGTAACGGTCCTTGGGCGTCATAACCCCAAAGTATAAGTTTTTCCGGTCAAAGCCGGTGGTCTCCACCGCCGGTTCCCGAAGCTGCAAAATGTCGATGATATCGTCCCGCACCTCTTTTGTAGCAGTGGCGGTGAACGCGCTGACCACCGGGCGCACCGGCAGGCGGTCGATAAATTCTGTGATTTTTAAGTAGCTGGGGCGGAAATCCTGTCCCCACTGGGAGACACAGTGGGCCTCATCCACTGCCACCATGGAGATGTTGGCGTTCAGGGCGAAGGACAGGAAGCTGTCCGTTAAAAGCCG
>CAKRWX010000541.1 GCA_934418055.1 uncultured Lachnospiraceae bacterium | reverse complement strand
ATGCGATGTTTACAGGGAGATCTGCCTGTCACAGCTGTCAAAAGAGGAGGTGGAACGGGATGAGCAGTAAAAAGCCGAAAATGAGCCGGGATAAGAGCATTGAAACATTAAAAAGAGTCCTTGATTATATTGCTGCTTACAAATGGGCAGTATGTTTATCCCTTTTGCTAGCATTAGTAACAGTAGCATTTACCCTTTATATCCCTATCCTTACAGGCAAAGCAGTGGATGAGATCGTAAGTCAGGGAAATGTAGATTTTGCAGCCCTGATAAATATTATTAAAAAGATCATCATGGCAATGGCAGCTACCGCCATCAGCCAGTGGCTTATGAACCATATCAACAACATTATCACCTACAGAGTGGTAAAAGATATCCGTACAAAAGCCTTCGGACATCTGGAAGTCCTTCCTTTAAGCTATATTGACTCCCATCCTTCCGGTGATATCATCAGCCGTATTATTGCAGATATCGATCAGTTTTCTGAAGGTCTGTTAATGGGCTTTACCCAGTTTTTTACAGGAGTGATGACCATTCTTGGAACCTTGCTTTTTATGGTTTCCATTAACCCGCTGATCACACTGGTAGTTGTAGTTTTAACACCTGTTTCCCTGTTTGTTGCAAGCTTTATTGCCAAAAAGACATATGTTATGTTTAAACATCAGTCTGAAACAAGAGGTGAGCTGACTACACTGACCGATGAAATGCTTGGAAATATGAAGGTGGTCCAGGCTTTTGGATATCAGAAAGAAGCGCAAGAGCGTTTCCATAAGATCAACAACAAGCTGGCCGGATACAGTCTGCGTGCTACGTTCTTTTCATCCATTACCAACCCGGCTACCCGTTTTGTAAACAGCCTGGTTTATGCAGCTGTTGGTATTACTGGTGCTTATGCAGTTATCAGAGGTTTTATGACCGTTGGACAGCTTACCAGCTTTTTAAGCTATGCAAACCAGTACACAAAGCCATTTAACGAGATCTCCGGCGTTGTAACAGAGCTTCAGAATGCCCTTGCATCAGCAGCCAGAGTATTTGAACTGATCGATGAAAAGACTATTCTGGAAGACAAGAAGGATGCCGCAGTCCTTGAAAATGTAAAGGGACAGGTGGAGATTGAGCATGTAAACTTCTCCTATACACCAGACAGACCGCTGATCGAAGATCTGAACCTTTCTGTAAAGCCTGGTGAGAGAGTGGCTATCGTAGGACCGACCGGCTGTGGAAAGACCACAGTCATTAACCTGCTGATGCGTTTCTACGATGTAAATTCCGGTTCTATTAAGGTAGAAGGAAAAGACATCCGTGACGTGACCAGAGAAAGCCTTCGTACCAGCTATGGTATGGTGCTTCAGGAGACCTGGTTAAAATCCGGCACCATCCGTGATAATATCGCCTACGGAAGACCGGAAGCTACAGAAGAAGAGATCATAACAGCAGCTAAAGAAGCCCATGCACACAGCTTTATCATGCGAATGCCTCAGGGCTATGATACAGTGATCAGTGAGGATGGCGGAAACCTGTCCCAGGGCCAGAAGCAGTTGTTGTGTATTGCCAGAGTTATGCTCTGCCTGCCGCCAATGCTGATCCTGGATGAGGCAACTTCCTCTATCGATACCC
>CAKRWX010000540.1 GCA_934418055.1 uncultured Lachnospiraceae bacterium | reverse complement strand
CAATATAGTTATGCAGGCGACTGCAGATACTGTCAAAGGTATCTGCAGTCTTTTTTGTTATTGCTTTGAAAGAATATCGTAAGTTGCTAAAACCCATATCCTGCTTTATAATGAAGATACAAAACGGAGGAGGGTACAGCTTATGTTGAATTTAAAAAGAATGGTGTGCATGCTGCTGACGGCAGGAATGTTTGCAACAACATTTCCTGTCCAGGCACTGGCAGCATCCGATTATCAGTATATTACAAATATTTCCCTGAAAGTAGAAGTTGATCTGGATGCAGGAGACGAGGTCAACAGTGGGGACAGTGTAGGAACATCAAAAGATGATTCTGGTACAAAGGTTTATACCACATCGGACAAATATAAAGTAGAATCTGCAGAATGGACAAATAATAAAGATGTGTCTATTGGCGATACTCCAAAGATCACAGTATGGCTGGAGCCGGATTCTTCTTCTGATTCCAAGTATGAATACAGATTCCGCAGCAGCTACAGCTCCAGCAAGGTAAGCGTCAGCGGCGGTGAGTTTGTATCCTGCAGTAAAAGCGGAAGCAACCTGAAAGTGGTTCTTCGTGTCAATGGGGTAAAAGGCACCTATGAAGCACCAAAGGAAGCAGAGTGGGGAAGTGGAAAAGGAAAGGCAACCTGGAAGGGGCCAGATGATAAGACCGGTTATTATGATGTGATCTTATATAAGGGTTCTACTGTTATGAAGAAACTGGAAGACTACAATGGAACTTCCTATAACTTCTATCCATATATGACAAAAGAGGGAGATTATACTTTCAAGGTACGCACCGTTCCTCATACAGATACAGAAAAACGTTATGGCAAGAAGAGCGAATGGACCGAATCCGACAGCAAATACATTGATGAAGATGAAGTATCCGATGGCTCCGGACAGGACAACAGCTCCAATGGAAGCAGCGGCGGCACCACTCCTGGAGGCGGAACCACAGACGTAGGCTGGAGACAGGAAAACAATGTATGGTATTTCAAGTATCCAGACGGCAACTATATAAAGAACAACTGGCTGCAGTGGAACAACAAATGGTACCTTTTTGATAACAGCGGAAAGATGCTTACAGGCTGGCAGCAGAAAGACGGCCATTGGTATTACTTTGATACCAGTGATGGTGGTATGAAGACCGGTTGGTTAAAAGAAGGAAATAAGTGGTATTACTTAAATCCAAACCAGGGCGGACCAGAAGGAGCCATGATCTCCAACTGCTGGCTGACCATCAGCGGAAAGACCTATTTCATTAATCAGTCCGGTGTTATGATGGAAGGCTGGTACCAGGTTTCCGGTAAATGGTACTACTTCTATCCAGGAGACGGTTCTAAGGCAGTAAGTACATCTATTGGCGGTTTCCAGGTAGATGCAGATGGTGTCTGGAACCATTAAAAAATAAAAAGTAAATGATAACGTATATACGAAAAAGCTGCCTGAAAAGGTGGCTTTTTCTTGACTTATGCTATGATATCATCTACAATTGTGACAGTTTATCAACAACATTATCTTGAAAGGAACGTCATGGGAATCGTAAAAACAGCCAGACTGATCTACGAATATATAAGAAGAGATGAAGAAGAAAAAATAGAAGAAGTAAAGCGTGCCAT
>CAKRWX010000539.1 GCA_934418055.1 uncultured Lachnospiraceae bacterium | reverse complement strand
ATAGAAGGAGATAACAAATTATACGGCGCTTATGGAGGGGCTGGAATCGGTGTAGTTGGTCATGGCACGGGATTGTGTATTACAGGAAATAACACTGGCAGCTTGTATGCCAAAGGCGGAAACGGCTATGGAGGCGCGGCAGGTATTGGTTCCATCAGTCCAGGATTGGATTTGAATAGCAGTTCTTCTGAGCCTAAGACACAAGAATGTGGAGTGATTACGATTGCGGGCGGTAATATAACAGCAGAAGGTGGTACCTACTCATTCCGGGGAAGCAAGATCAGCGGCGGTGCTGGTATTGGCGCTACATACGGAATGAGTGCCGGTCATATTACAATCAGTGGCGGCACGGTACATGCGATTGGTGGCTGCGGCGGTGCTGGAATTGGCGGCGGAACCAATGGCAGCGTTGATACAATTACGATCAACGGGGGAACTGTGATTGCAGAAGGAACAGGAATTGGTTCCAAGCAGCCAGCAGCTATTGGCCTGGGTGTTGATACGAATACTGATGAGAGCAAAGTGCCTTCTTGCGGTACGATTGATATTGGTCATGCAAATGTTACTGCAAAGGGAAATATCGGATACGGCTATGTGCTTAGTGGTCATTATCCAGAGGCCAATGTGACTATTTGGAATGATGTGTATTTGACGCTTGATGGAGTAGTGAATGCCGGTGGCGTGAGCGTGAAACAATATGAACTGAATTTCTCAGTTTTTGATACATCATTTAAAGAGGGCACGGAGATTGAAATTCAATCAGTAGAACTGGATGGTAATAAAATTCAGGAGAACATTACAGCAGAGGTAAAAACACCAGGCCGTGCGGATTTTACGGTTTCCTTTGCGCATACAACATTTTCAGAAAACCGAGAGTTTTATATAACTGTCGAGGGAAAGGAATATCCATATGATGCAACAATTAATTTTGTTGAGGATGAAACAAAGTATCATGGAATCGCAGGAATAGAACTATATCCGGTAGACCTGGAGTTTTATGATAGCGCAATTACCGGAGATATTGTGCCGGAAGAAGTTACAATCAAACAAGATAATACGCCGCTTAGTGCTGATGATGATTATGTGTCATCGAATACGATTGAAATGGTTGACGATGGTGTCGGAAGAATGCGAGTATTCCTTCCTGCTAATGAAGGTACAACAGAGATTACAGTCAAGGCAGCAGGAATCAATGGCTCCAATGAAATGACCAGAAGCGGTTTGACGGTCAGTAAAGATGGAATTACTTCTGTGGTTATGTGCAGTGGGATTGTGACGCTTTCCGCAGAGGTTACGAAGCTGGATTCAGACAATGCGACAGTTACAGTGAAGTCCAATGCTATGACATGGGAATTGTATGCTTTGAGGAGCAACGATACTGAAATTACAGATTCTGAAACAATTGTATCTAAAAAAGATATATATCAGAATATGCAAAATACGCAGATATGTGAAGTTGCGATAGACAGGTTAGAGGCTGGTAAAACCTATCGTTATTACATGGTTGCAAAACAGGATGAAAGTTATTCGCCAATTATATGTGTGGAATTTACAACGCCATATGGAGCAAGGGTATTGGGGGAAAATGGAAGTGAAGTGAAAACTTATCCAAGCTTTTTAGATG
>CAKRWX010000538.1 GCA_934418055.1 uncultured Lachnospiraceae bacterium | reverse complement strand
GCCCTCGTTTCCTTGGTATTCTTCGTTCAACACACTGACCTCCTTCCGGTCTGTACTTGAGACTTACGATTGTTCGGCCCTTCCCTTGAAAAAAATCAAGGTACTATGGCCTCGGCTGACTTCTTGCAGTTCGTTGTTACTGCGGCTTTCGGATTTCCTACTTCCCGTCTGCAAGTCCTCCCCGGGTAAGAACGACAACTTTCCTCCTATGTAACCGCCACATTTACCGCACGGGATTCGGGCAGCATTGGACTTTGTGTTGTTTGGCACACTCGTCCGTCCCTGTGCGGCCTACTATGTGATTTCTGTTCGTCGGTTCAGGAGTTTGCCCGCCAAGGCTCCTCACCTTGACATCCGGCTTCCTTCAGATTCCACCTCACGATGAACACCCTTGCCTTCGGCTAACGCTTCCTACTGCCGAGCGCGTAGTGGTCTTTCACCACCTAGTTGTTGCCCATGCCGGGCGCACCAAAATGCAAAGCGAGGACGCCGGATTTTCGGCGTCCTCGCTTTCTGCTCATGAACGGTATTGGGTTGATACCCCTGCGCGGGGGTGCCTTATCCTCCGGGGCTTTTCGATGGGACAGCTAGTCAAAAGCGGAGAATTGGTCTCTATGCTATGCCACAACACCAGGCGGAAAGCCATTCACAAAAGCCAACGAAAAAAGCTCGCAGACGGAGGCGTAGGATCTCCATAGACGGAAAAACGCCGCCCTGCTTCCCCAAAAGTGTGGGAGCGGCAGGGCGGTGGCCTGTTTGGTCCTCTTTTTTGATAGCCTCGGAGTTCGAATCACCTCAGTTGGTAAAACCAGTAGGGTTGAGCAAAACGCGAGTTTTGCAAAGTCGATCCACAATATATAGGCCAAAAAGCGGGTCGGATGACACTATTTATTGTATAGTCTCATGAGCAAATCGGAGTTTTGCAAAATCATGAAAACCAGTTTTCTGCATCTTTTTTGTGCGCCTCTCGTCAGCAGCTACCAATTATTTGGAAATCACATTTTTCGCGACTTTTCCGGTTCACAAATTCGCATAAAACGAGAAAACGCTGCTTTTTCGTGCAGTGTTTTCCGGTGCTGCATCTTTTGGCAACACGACCTGTCTTGTGTTGACGAAAAAGATGCGGCGTTTGACTGTCCGCAAAAATAAATGATTATCATACAGAGCACCTGAACGACTATTGGAATCAAAAATACAAACCATTGGCCGCAAGCACTGTGAAGTGTGGAAAGAGAGATACATATCTTGCCGCATGACAAGATACGCATGTGACCAGGCAAAAGAAGCAAGGCACAGCCGAAAAGATTTGAGCTATCATGAACGCAAATGCCAATGTTGTTCATCTTCGAAGCGCAAAAGCGCATGATGCTTATGGATTCATTTACGGCGGCGAAAATTGCTTGATGCAGCTTACCCTCGTCCAGCGTAGGGGAGTTATGGCAGCACTTCGTGCCGAACTCCAGCCGGGAGACGCAGCGCCACACGATTCGTTTTGTCCCGTTCCTGGCCCAGGTCACCCGCTTGTAGGGAGAACCGCATTCACCGCAGACCAGCAGTTCCGTCAGGGCGAACTTCCCGGAGTACTTCCCCAGTTCCGTCCTCCCCCGCTTCTGCAGCACCTTCCGCT
>CAKRWX010000537.1 GCA_934418055.1 uncultured Lachnospiraceae bacterium | reverse complement strand
GCGTTACTACAACGGTTCCTGTTGGGATTGCTTTATCGATAATGGTTCCAATATGGGTGCCAAATACAGCGTCTGCGCCTTCTACTCCGCCATTTTCGATCATTACTTCTGCCCCTCTGGACTGTTCCTCAGAAGTCTGGAACATAAGGCGGACTGTGCCTGCGATTTCATCTTTGTGAGCCCACAGAACCTTTCCTGCGCCTAACAGCATGGCTGTATGGGTATCATGGCCGCAGGCATGCATAAAGCCTTCATGTCTGGAAGCAAATGGAAGTCCCGTCTCTTCTTTGATGGGAAGAGCATCCATATCTGCACGCAGGCAGATGGTTTTTCCCGGCTTTCCGCCCTTAATGGTAGCAATAATACCACTGTCTTTCTTTGAGCATACATAAGGGATGCCTATCTTATCCAGCTCTGCTGTTACATAGGCAGCTGTTTCCGGCAGATGCAAGCCAAGCTCCGGGATCTGGTGCAGATCTCTTCTTAATCCTACTATATATTCCTGTAAATCTTTACATTCATTCCACATAGTCAGCAAATCTCCTCTCCCACTGGGATCTCATTTATTTTTTCTGCTTCTTCAGCATCATTTGCATTTCCAGCTTTTTTCTTATCACTTACGTAGAACAGCCGTGCCATTCCAAGGGTTCCAAATACAGCGCAGACAATGATCATCCATGCTGGTACTGGTACGAAAAGTTTAAGCACAGTTGGGATCAGCAGGCCAAATACTGCTACCTTGGGATATTTTACTGCAAAGTTTCCAAAAGTTCCGCCGAAAATAGCGGCTGCTGCGTAATTCTTTAATGCGGAGTTTAAAAATGCAGGAAGAACAGCTACTACTGCAGAACCAACTAAAACAGCGCCTGTAGTTGCGATCAGATTTGTGATAATGGAACCGCAGATAGCCATGGTAGATACTACTTCTGCCTGAATGGTTCCGCTCTTGCTTTTTGTTACATCCAGTGCCAGAGCTGCACATGGAACTCTCATGTTTCCAATGTTTCCGGAAAGGAAGCCTAAATATGTACCGCTCATACCTAACGCTGCATAGTAAGAAATAGGCTCAACGATATAGAAAGCGCCAAAGGATAATGCTGTCAGCGCCCATGCGGCCAGGACTGTTTCAATGTTCGGCCAGCAGTTATAACGGCTGCACAGATATAATACCGGGATAAATGCAGTGAACGCAGCCAGGATACAGGTAGGCGCGCCAATGCGGATACTGTTTTTCTTCCATTCTGCCATATAATCTTTCATAATCTGTCTTCCCCTCCTATGCTACTGCCAGGTCGTGCATTACTGCAAAGAACATTCCGATCACCATTGCGATACCTAAGGAATATTCAGCTAATTTTGGATGCTTTGGTACGATCAGTTTCATGATGGCTACCATGCTTAATGCACCTGCCAGACAGGCAATGGTGCTTCCAAGACCTTTTTTGATCTCGTTTGCATTTAAGTAACCAAAAATACCAAGGGAACATGCTCCTGATAAAACAGCCAGCCATTTTGCATCGCCGCCGCTTAACTTGCCTCTTAATTTCTCTAATGCCGGTGTAACTGTACCGCTGACCAACAGCCAGCCTGCACCGTTTAATGCCATTGCAAACCAGGATACTGCCATAACAGTCAGTGT
>CAKRWX010000536.1 GCA_934418055.1 uncultured Lachnospiraceae bacterium | reverse complement strand
CGTCCATGCCATCCGCGCCAGGTTTTCCCGCTTGCTCAAATCGAGACGCTTTTCGTTCATCTTCATTATTAACTCATTTTTTAAAAGGGCCAATTCTACCACACCAAAGTATTTACGCAGATATTCCACTTTTTCTTTTGCATTTTCTGCCGCCGGAACCCATCCATACTGTTCCATCTCCTGATAAGGAAATGCCAGGGCAAGGGCAGTTTCTCCCTCCATCTGCTTCTCTGCCTCAATTTTAATCAGCTTTTCCCGATAAATCATTTCCAGATTGTTCCAGAACTTTGCCGGAACTCCAAGCACCAATTCCAGGCGAAACGCCACCTCCGGGGTTAACTGTACACTGCCATTCAGCAGCCGGCTCACGTGCTTTTCCGACAATGACATCCGGGCAGCAAACTCCTTCTGATTCATTCCCCGCTCCGCCAGCTGCTCCCGAATCGTCGCTCCCGGCGGTGTCGCTATATATGTTCGGCTTTTCATCTTCCCAGCCTCCTTACATATTTATAAAAATTAATGGTAATCAACAATCTCCAAAATATTGGCAATTTGGACAATGTCTCCTTTTTTCTCAAACACAAGACGATATGGATGAACCAAATCAACCGCATACTGACCATCCCGATTCTGTATCAGCCGATGACACCTGCCGATATGAAACTGCACCATCATCTCCACTGTATCTGCTGCTGTTATCTCATCGATACGCTGATGAATCTTTTCCGCCATCCGCCTGCCATACCGCTTCTCTGCCGTCCTAGCATCGGTACAAATTCTTTCAATCTTCTGATTTTCATAGGTAACTTTCAATCTTTTACCTCTTATTAAATTTACCTCTGTGGTAAATTTAAAATACCACATTCATTTTACAATGTCAATTATTTTTTACCTTATAGGTAAATCCAAAAAACAAAAAGACTGCAAAAAATGGAAATCATCTTTCTATCCATTTCTCACAGTCTTTTCTTAATATCTCTTTTATCCTATTTTCCAAGCACATCCGAAAGCGCCGCAAACTGCGCCAGCGTCAGCGTCTCTCCGCGCACGGACGGGGAAAGTTCCAGCGACTCGATTGCGGCTGCGATCTCTTCCTTGCTAAAGGAGAGATCCTGCGCGTTGGAAAGCCCGTTCTGCAGGGTTTTCCGGCGCTGGTTGAAGGACGCGCGAATGAGGCGGAACATTAAATCTTTATCCTTTACCTCCACCGGCGGCTTCGCATGGCGGGTCAGGCGGATGACCGCTGAGCCGACATTCGGACGCGGAATGAAACAGTTCGGCGGCACATTTGCCACGATGTACGGCTCGGCATAATACTGAACCGCCAGCGACAGCGCGCCGTAATCCTTCGAGCCCGGACCAACCTGCATCCGGTCTGCGACCTCTTTCTGCACCATAACCGTAATATTGTCGATCGGTGCGCCGCTCTCAAACAGCCCCATGATGATCGGGGTCGTGATGTAGTACGGCAGGTTCGCCACGACCTTAACCGGACGTCCGCCGCCTCTTTCTTCCGCCAGTTTTTTTATGTCAATCTTTAAAATATCTTCGTTGATAACGGTTACATTTTCGCAGTCCTGAAGCGTATCTTTTAAGATCGGAATCAGGTTTGTATCGATCTCCACGGCGATGACCTGTCCTG
>CAKRWX010000535.1 GCA_934418055.1 uncultured Lachnospiraceae bacterium | reverse complement strand
GTGCTGCTTCTGCTGCCTCATCCTCGTCTGCAAACAGCGGACGCATCTCATGGTCATCCTCTCTGTCATCCTTTGGCATATATTTCTTAAATACCGCATTCAGGAAGAAAGAATTCACAAATGCGATCAATGCCACGCCAAACATCAGAAGCTGTGGAATCATGGTCAGTGTCAGCAGCACCAGCACCACATCCATCACAACAATTCCGATCGTATAAAAAATATGGCGGATGGACATGAAAAACGCATTGAAAATGGTTTTCCTCACCGGATTATAAAAACGGGACTGCAATGGAAATACAAAAGTAAACATGGCAAACCAGATAAATAACAGCGCTAAAAACACCGTTGTCATCACCGTTCTTAAGGTGGTGTATGCCATCATGGTCAGTACAAAATACAGGTCAAATCCCAGAACCAGTCCAACAGCCAGAAAGATCAGCCAGATCGCCGTTGCCTGCTTAAAGTTGTCCTTAAATGATTTAAAGAAGGAACGGATCGTATATCCATCCTCATCACGGACCAGTCTTAAAGTGACATAATACATCGCAGTTGTAGAAGCGCCAATGGTCACGATCGGAATGGAGCAAATGATCCAAAGAAGATTTACCACCAGCACATCCCAGAACTTTCCGATAAATCTCCATACTGGATTATCGTAGTTAAATAAGTTAGAAAACATCGTATGTACCCCTTTCCAGATTTCTTTGATACCGTATCTATCTATTATATCGAAATCGTACAAAAAAATCAATTTGTAATGGGATTTTTACGGAAATTTTATAACATTCCAAGAGGTTTTATGTTATACTTGGTGATATCACCACTTAGAAATGAGGAAATTCTATGTCATTAAAAGAAGAACTGAAAGAAGAAGCCGGAAATGAAAAACGGAAGCTAAAAGAAATGAGCCGCCAGGATAAGCTCTGGTACATCTGGGAGTATTATAAATTCCATATTGCCGCTGTCATCGGCGTCATTTTCCTGATCTATATCATCGGCACCAGTATTTACAATTCCACCAAGGAAACCATGGTCTACTGTGCTGTGGTCAACAACTACTCCGAAGAATTAAATATGGACGCATTTACCGTTGATTTCCATGATGCCATGGGATACGGCAAAAAACAGGAAGTGAACGTGGAAAGTCTGTATGCCACTTATGATGGCAACGCCTCTGAGCTTGTCATGGCTACTCTTGCCAAATTATCTGCCCTGGTTGCTGCCCAGGAACTGGACGTAATGATTGCTGACGCAGAAAATATCGACCACTACGAAGCGATGGACGGTTTCGGCAATCTGGAGGAGATTCTCCCTGCAGAGCTTCTGAATCAGGTACAAGATCTGATCTACTACAGCACCGCCTCCGATGGCTCCAAAATTCCGGTTGCCATCGACATCAGCGGCACTGCTTTCGCCCAGAACAACGGCATCACCCTGAAACCTGCTTATTTCAGTATTCTGGTAAATACCAAGCGGATGGATCATGTTCTGGAACTTCTCCGCTACATTCTGGCTCAATAAGAGCAAATCCAAGTTTCTGGATCACATGAATAGACGCTTCATTAGAGGCGTCTATTTTTGCGTATAAAAATACCGGTTCTTCCAGAGTTTCTTTTACATGGGAAATAATTCCCCGGCATGC
>CAKRWX010000534.1 GCA_934418055.1 uncultured Lachnospiraceae bacterium | reverse complement strand
GCATGGTACGGCTCACCTGCATTCCACTCTCATTTTCAGCCCGGAAATTCGTCAATGTTTCTGTTACTTCAGCCGGTTCTGTTACTTTTTTCCAGACATTCTCCCCAGCACTGCCCTTTACCTTATAATACAGCGTCATCTGGACTTCCACATCACTTAATTCATCCTGAAATGTCGATGCCTCCCATATCTTGGTCCCGGTGACAGTCACCTGTTTGTTCAGACGGTTCGTCAGAACACCTCCGTCATAAAGCCATGTATTCCTTGCATTTTCACCGCTTCGTTGTTCCGGATAAGTACGTGACACATCCTGTCCTGCAATTCTGTCCTGAATGACTTCTTTTCCCGTTGCAGGGTCTACCTGGATACGTCCAAACACCTGTTCGTAAGAATTTGAAGCATTTAAAAATTCTTTTACAACATAGCGGTAAAGATATCCTTCCGGGTCGTAACGCTCCAGATCGCCAAAATTGATGCTTTGTGAATTCGTGGTGGTATCCAGCGTGATCGTTTTAATATCTCCATTCTCATCCCTGACCGGAGATGCCTGGCTATAATCATTTCCTTCCCGGTAACGCCAAAGCTGTAATTCTCCACCCGGACGATTAGACCGGTCTGCTGCATCTGCCCATTCTTTTGTCGCCTGATAATTTCTGATACCACGCAGCTGCAAAAGCATGGTTCCGCCTCCATACAGGGCGTCTGTCACAGAGCCAAAGTTACCGACATTATCATTATTATAGATTGCCTCAAGGAAATCGCCAGCATCACTTAAAATGGATTTTCCATCCTTATCCAGCAATTCTCCAGCTGTGAGCTTATCTTTTTGGGTGCCTGCAGTCCCATTATCCTTCAGATAATAAACAACCGGTGCACCGCTCAAGTCATATTTCCACATGGCCCCAAGACTGAAATGATAGGTAGAATCTCCCGGTGTAAACTCTGAATTTCGGCCATCTAAAATCGTTTCAAATGGAAATTTCATGGTTCCAGAGCTGGTTTCCACATAGAAATCATATCTTCTGCCAAATGCTTTTCGAAGAATGGTACGGAATTCATCCCAGAACTTGCTCTGTGCCGCTGCATCCGATGGAATCAGGGAAGCGATCCGCATCTGAATGTCAAATTTCAGAGAACGGCGTTCAATATAATACCAGCCTTCTTTATTTCCATTGGTTTCCGTATCTAAGGAAGAAATGCTGTATTTTCCGGAATAAGTTGGCTTTTCGTCCTCTCCCATATCCTCCAGATTGGTCTGTTCCATAGCCCAGATGATGGAACAGGTTTTCGATGTTCCGTCATATGGGCTGGTCCAGGTAGCCTGTGCCGGAGCATCGTTGAAAGAAATCTGATCAAGATAAGTGGAAACCTCCAGCTGCGGCATGGTCGCATTTCCAAAATACTTTCTCCAGTTCTCTTCAGTGAATGCGATTTCTCCGGTTTCCCCTTCTACCTTAAAGGTAATCGCCGGCTTAAATCTCTGCAAATATTCCTCTGTATTTTTCGGACGGATCTGGGATTCATTCCGGTTATCGATCCAGAATAACTGTTTGTTTAAGCTGGTTCTCTGGGTAATGACCGCCGTTGCTTCATCCTTTAACAGATCCGCAAGTGAAATGCTCTTCACCGCGCGGTCCTCATCCTCTG
>CAKRWX010000533.1 GCA_934418055.1 uncultured Lachnospiraceae bacterium | reverse complement strand
ATACAGGATTCTGCTTCTTCCAGATCTTCCGTATGAAGTACCAGAACCGGCTTGCCGGTATCACGGTTAAAGGAAAGGTATACATAATCCACATTGATATTGGAATCCAGAAAAGCGGTCAGAAGAGCATTTAAATTCCCTACTTCATCTTCCACTTCTACGCCGATGACACTGGTCATCCGGCAGAGATAATCCTGAGCGGAGAGCTCTTTCAGCGCCTTGTCCGGGTCGGATACAATCATACGAACCATACCGAATTCAGAACTTTCATTAGTAACAGAACCCCAGATATTGATATTGTGGCTGGCAAGAATACCAGTGATATCCTTCATAGTTCCTTTCTTATTTTCTGCATAAACAGTAATCTGCTTTAACATGTAACATGCCTCCCTATATTTATTAAAAAATGCTGTCACAATTACGCTTTAGCACTTTCAACCATAAAAGTATTGTCGCACATTATCCAGAATAAGTCAACCAGTGGGGACGGAGTTTAGCGGCTCTTTTAAATTCACTGGAAAAATAGCTTTTCACGTGCTAGACTTATTTTGTTTGGAACGGGTGTCGGAGGCCAATGCCATTGAGGATGGAGTTTTATGGCTTTTATGAAGTCTCTGGGGAAATCTATATCAAAACAGGGGGAAATTAACTATGTATACGGCATCAAAAGAAAGATACACTACCATGGAATATAACCGCTGTGGAAACAGCGGACTGATGTTGCCAAAGGTGTCACTCGGACTGTGGCATAATTTTGGTGATACGGCGAAGTTTGAAAATATGAGGGAACTTTGCTTTACCGCATTTGACAACGGAATCACGCAGTTTGATCTGGCCAATAACTACGGACCGGAACCGGGCAGTGCGGAGAAGAATTTTGGCAGAATCTTAAAAGAAGATCTGGGCGTTTACCGTGATGAGCTGATTATTACGACAAAAGCCGGATATGAGATGTGGGATGGCCCTTATGGCAACTGGGGAAGCCGCAAATATCTCCTTGCCAGCCTGGATCAGAGTCTGAAGCGTATGGGATTGGAATATGTGGATATTTTCTATCATCACAGAATGGATCCGGACACACCTCTGGAAGAGACCATGGGAGCGTTGGCCAGTGCGGTGCAGAGTGGCAAGGCAATCTATGTGGGACTTTCTAACTATGACGGAGAAACTTTGAAAAAAGCAGCTGCGATCCTGCAGGAGCTTCGTTGTCCGTTTGTGATTAACCAGAACCGGTATTCCATTTTTGACAGAACGGTAGAGAAAAATGGATTAAAGCAAATGGCCAGTGAACTGCAGAAAGGCCTGATCACTTTCAGTCCGTTGGCACAGGGACAGCTTACGGATCGTTATCTTCACGGCATTCCTGAGGACAGCCGTATCCGTACCGATGGCAGATTCCTGAAGGAAAGTACACTGGATGAGCACAGGCTGGGACAGATACGCAAGCTGAATGAACTGGCTGCGCAGCGTGGTGAAAAATTGGCAGATATGGCACTTGGATGGCTGCTTCATCATAAGGAAGTAACCAGTGTCCTGATAGGTGCTTCCAGATCGCAACAGATTCTGGACAACATCAAAGCAATTTCCTGTGCGCCATTTACAGAAGAAGAACTGAAATTAATCGATGAGATTTCTCAATCATAAAAA
>CAKRWX010000532.1 GCA_934418055.1 uncultured Lachnospiraceae bacterium | reverse complement strand
TGGAATCATACAGAAAATTACGGAGATGAATTGATGAATTATGGATTGATCACATCCGATGTGACAGCTGGTGAAGTGCCAGGAAATGTGACTCCTTGTACCGATTTTGAATCTAGAATATATATGCTGAAAGGCAAAAAGATCAATTAGGCATATGTATCTGAAAATATATAATAGGAAAATGGAGAGACAATCGCATGAAAAATGATTACCTTATAACTGAAAATCCCCTAAAAGCCCTCATCGTTTTCGCTATCCCCATGATCATTGGCAATTTCTTTCAGCAGGCCTACACCATGGCGGATTCAGCAATCGTGGGGCGGTTAGTGGGAGAAACGGCTTTGGCGGCGGTGGGAGCCGCTTATTCTTTGACGAATATTTTCATCTGCGTGGCGATCGGAGGCGGCATGGGCGCGTCGGTGATCGTCAGCCAGTATTTCGGCCATGGAAATTATGGAAAATTGAAGAAAACGGTGTATACAGCGCTGGTGACATTTCTGGTCATCAGTGTGATGTTAGGTGTCATTGGACTGGCATTCAGCAAGAATATCATGATTGCCATGAATACGCCGGTAGAAGTTCTGGATATGTCAGTGACTTATCTGCAGATTTATTTCCTGGGACTGCCGTTTTTATTTATGTATAATGTACTTTCTTCTATGTTCAACGCCTTGGGGAAATCCAGGATTCCGCTGTATTTTCTGATCTTTTCCTCGGTGTTTAATATTGTTTTGGACTGGGTTTTTGTGGCAGATTTTGCATTGGATGTGGCAGGGGTAGCCTGGGCGACGCTGATCGCGCAGGGCGTTTCTGTGTTGGGTTCATTTACGGTTCTCCGGATGGAACTGAAGAAACTGGAAGGTGCTTCTGATGGCATTTTCGCGACGGAGGAACTTCTTCCCATGGCGAAGATCGCTCTCCCGTCTATTTTACAGCAGTCTACCGTGTCCATCGGCATGATGCTGGTACAGTCGGTGGTCAATAGCTTCGGTGCAGAATCATTGGCGGGATTTTCGGCTGGTATGCGGATCGAGTCCATCTGTGTCGTGCCCATGGCGGCAGTGGGCAATGCCATTTCCTCGTATACGGCACAGAATATCGGCGCGGGACAGTTGAAGCGGGTAAGCAGAGGTTACGTGCAGGCCAACAAAATGGTCATATTCTTTGGCGTAGTGATCTGCGTGATTCTGGAACGGTTTCCGACGCAGTTTATCACTCTGTTTCTAGGCGCGGATGGCAGTCAGGCAGCGATTGCCACTGGTCATGGGTATCTGGTGTTCATGGGATTTTTCTTCTCCATGATCGGTTTTAAGATGGCGGCAGATGGAGTCCTTCGGGGTGCAGGGGATATGAAGTTATTTACCATTGCCAATCTGGTGAATTTAAGCATTCGTGTGATCATGGCCATGACACTGGCGCCGAGATTTGGAATCGCATGGGTATGGTATGCAGTGCCGATTGGCTGGACGGCTAATTTTGTAATTTCTTATCTCGAATACCGGACGGGAAAATGGAAAACCATCAGACGTTAACGCAGAAATATACATCCACGAAAAGTGCTGGCAGCTGTGTAGAGAGTAAATAAATAAAAATAATAGAATTAAATATAAAATTGAAATAAATAAAACAATATATTCAGAAATAACAAA
>CAKRWX010000531.1 GCA_934418055.1 uncultured Lachnospiraceae bacterium | reverse complement strand
GGCCAATATGGCGGTATTTATGGCGATGCTGGAGGCAGGAGATACAGTTATGGGCATGAGCCTGGACTGTGGCGGACATTTAACCCACGGTTCACCAGTGAACTTCTCCGGAAAATATTTCCACATTGTACCTTATGGTGTCAATGATGAGGGCTATATCGATTATGATGAGGTTGAGAAGCTGGCTATGGAGAATAAGCCGAAGCTGATCGTGGCAGGAGCCAGCGCTTATGCCAGAGTCATTGATTTTAAGCGGTTCCGTGAGATCGCAGATAAATGCGGCGCTTACCTGATGGTTGATATGGCACATATTGCAGGTCTGGTGGCAGCAGGACTTCATCCAAGCCCGATTCCGTATGCAGATGTGGTGACTACCACGACTCACAAGACCTTAAGAGGACCAAGAGGCGGTCTGATCTTAGCCAATAAAGAGGCTGCTGAGAAGTTTAATTTCAACAAGGCGATCTTCCCGGGAACCCAGGGCGGTCCGTTAGAGCATATCATTGCGGCAAAGGCTGTATGTTTTGGTGAGGCATTAAAGCCAGAGTTTAAGGAATATCAGCAGCAGATCATCAAGAATGCCCAGGCATTGGCTGCAGCCCTTCAGAAACAGGGCTTTAAGCTGCTGACTGGCGGTACAGACAACCATCTGATGTTAGCAGACTTAAGAGGCATGGATGTATCCGGTAAAGAGCTTCAGAACCGTTGTGATGCCGTTTATATTACCCTGAACAAGAACACGGTACCAAACGATCCGAGAAGCCCATTTGTCACCTCCGGTGTTCGTATCGGTACACCGGCAGTTACTTCCAGAGGTTTAAAGGAAGCAGATATGGATAAGATCGCAGAGTGCATCTGGCTGGCAGCTACAGATTTTGAGAACAAGGCGGATTATATCAGAGGTGAAGTAACCAAGATCTGTGAGAAATATCCGATTTATGAGTAGAAAACGCGGATCAGGGCGTTGATGTGACCACATAAAAAAGGAAATATTGTGTAATAAAAAGACTGTGTGTAATAAAAAGACTGAAATGAAAGAAAATAAAAACTCTTTCATTTCAGTCTTTTTTGTGAAAAATTCCATTACCTTTTGGCACCAGGATCTCCATGTTCTTTCAGATAAGCTTTCGCATCTTTAAAGAAGCTTCCGATGATCAACAGAATGATGACCCCGATCGGAAATGCAGCGATGATGGATACGGTCTGCAGATTTGCCATGGAATTATCGGAGAAGATCAGGGCGATGGGCAGCAGCATCAGCAGGATTGCCCAGAACAGCTTCACATTCCGATGAGGCTCTTTACCGGATGGCAGGGTCTTATAGGAATAGGAGGCAGCTACCATGGTTAAAGCGTCGAAGGAGGTGGCATAAAAAGCAATCATGGTCAACGCTAAGAGGATCAGCCCGGCTTTAGCCAGAGGCAGTGTTCCTAAAATGGTGATGATGGTCTCGTAGAGATCACCAGATGCCTGGTAGAAGGCGATCAGATCCATTTTCCCGGTCATCTGAAGGTTTAAGCCGTAGTTTCCCAGGATGATAAAGGAGGTGAAGGTGCCGGCCAGCCCCCAGAAGTAGCCGCCCAGGATGGTCTGCCGGATGGTCCGGCCACCGCTGATGGAACCGATGAAAAATGGAGTTGCTACGCACCATACCATCC
>CAKRWX010000530.1 GCA_934418055.1 uncultured Lachnospiraceae bacterium | reverse complement strand
GGACAGACCGATGGTGGTCAATACCGGAATCATGGCATTTTTTAAGGCGTGATGGAAAATAACGACAAATTCACTCTGTCCTTTTGCTCTGGCAGTCCGGATATAGTCCTTTCGGATGACCTCCAGCATACTGGAACGGGTCATACGCATGATACTGGCCGCCGTACTGGTACCGATGGTCATGGCAGGCATAATCCAGCAGATCGGAGAATCAAAACCGGAAGCTGGAAGCCAGCCCAGGTATACAGAAAACAGTAAAATCATCATGATGCCCTGCCAGAAGTTTGGCATGGACGCACCGATCAGGGAAACAACCGTTGCAACATTGTCAAAAATGGAATACTGGCGGACTGCAGCGATAATACCACAGAATACACCGATCAATGTCGCAATCAGAACGCTTAATGCAGCCAGCTCTAAGGTCGTTGGGAAACGGGATAAAATCTCATCAATAACCGGGCGGTTGGTAGAGTAGGAAATTCCCAGGTCCCCGTACCACACCAGGTCTTTGATATAATTAAAGAAACGGACCACAAAGGGAGCGTTCAGTCCCAATTCTTCCCGCAAAGCAGCGATGGCCTCTGGGGTTGCTCCTTCTCCTAAGATCTGCACTGCCGGATCACCTGGAGTAAAATACAGCATCGTAAAAATTACAAATGCCACTCCAAAAAGAACCGGTATCATCATGAGGAGACGTTTTAGTATATACCGTATCATAGGCTTTCCTCCTAAATAAAAATAGAATCCTGCTTGCAGGATTCTCCGCCTGTGGCGGGTCGCGCAAGCGACATCATTCCTCGCCGCCGCAGTGCGATCCCGCGGAGCGCTTTTTGTCTCATAGGACGCAATTACCTATGAAACAAAAAGGCAAAGATACACGCACTGCCAGGCAAAAAATATTACGATTGCCTGGCAGTGAAAGCATCTTCTATCTGGAATAAGTCATTATTTAAGTACCACTTTTGCTAAATCTGGTGTACTTCCCGGATTGCACTGAAGTCCGCTCACATTGCTGCGTGTTGCATAAGTAACGTTCGGGAAGCATACTGGAACTGCATAATCCTGATCCCACATATACTGCTGAACCTCTTTGTAGATCTCTGCACGTTTCTCAGTATCGAACTCGCTTGCGCCTGCATTCAGATACTCATCGATCTTTGGATCACATGCCTGGATTGCATTGACTGCTGTGGTTCTCCAAATCATCATTGCGTTGTCTGGGTCACCGCTGACTGCGTTGGTAGATGCCATACCGATCTGAACTTCACCGGCATTTGCTTTCTCCAGGTAAGTAGCCTGCTCCATGCTCTCGATGTTAGCAGTTACGCCAACCTCTGCCCACATGCCCTGAATGATCTCAGCCATGGTGCTGAAGTTGTTATCCTCTGCCATCTTGATAGTCAGTTCCAGTCCGTCGCCATAACCAGCCTCTGCTAAGAGTTTCTTTGCGTCTTCTGGATCATAGGTCTTCGGCTCCATGGATACGTGGTAAGCAACGCTTGGAGACATGTAGCTGTCTGCAACCTGTGCGCTGTCGCCATAAACTGCCTCAACCAGAGATGGGATGTCGATCGCTTCGGTTAATGCCTGACGTACTCTGTGATCCTTTAAGGTCTCATCACTCATGTTCATGGAAACATATACATACTGGTAAGCTGGTC
>CAKRWX010000529.1 GCA_934418055.1 uncultured Lachnospiraceae bacterium | reverse complement strand
GTATGGTGCATCAGATGGAGAAAGAGAAGTCCCATGGTGACCTGGTTGATGCTGCGCTTGTTTGGCTGGTTATTTAACAGAGTCCAGACCATATTTTCCACCAGATTCTGGATGGGCAGAATATCCGACACCTGGAAATGCAGGTAATTGCCGTACTGGTGTTCCTGTCGCAGACAACTGATGAGAAAGTCCCGCAGAGAATTTTCCTCTTCCCCCATCATCCGGAACGCTGTATCGAAAAATTCCGGCAGAATGATAAAATTTACCGCGATATCCTCTTTCCCAGCAGGCAGAATCTCCTGAACCGCATTCTGGTTCAAAAACAGCAGCTCTCCGGCCTGAAGCACCACCTGATTTCCGTCAATGATATGAGTGGTCTGCCCCTGGCACATGTAGATCACTTCAACATAATTATGCCGGTGTTTTGGGAAATGCACAAATCGGGTGTGGGGCCGGATGCGGATCAATTTTCCGTGTTCCAGCATTTTCCCACTATCAATGACCAGCTCTTTCTTTTCGGTATATCGTGTCGGATCGATCCCCTGTCGTCCGGATAAAATCTCCTGTTCTTCTTCTGTGATCACGCTTAAGCGGTCGAGAATCTCCTGGTTCATAATGGAAGACTCCTTTATTTTGTAAGATGTGTTCATTCTATCATGAAATTGATGGATTCACAATTCCAAAGCGGCAGACAATTTCCGGGTTCTTTCTGCTTGTAAAACCCGAAAAAGTATGTTATCGTAGGAAATGTACGCAGCATGCGGACATCAAAATAAAAAATCAGAGGGGCAATATGGTATTTATTTTAGAACTGATCGGTACGGTCGCATTTGCATTTTCCGGCTGTATGGTGGCCAATTCAAAGAAGATGGATATTTTTGGCGTGTGGGTGTTAGGAACCGTCACAGCGGTAGGCGGGGGTGCAGTCCGCGATGTGCTGCTTGGTATTTTCCCACCCAACATGTTCCGTCACGGTTCTTATGTGGCAGTGGCGACACTGACGGTGGCATTATGGCTTTTGATGGCAGCCAGAAAGGGGACTGTCAGTCGTGCGATCTTCAAAAAACTGACCTGGATCATGGATATCTCAGACTCCATCGGTCTTGGTATTTTTGCAGTGGTCGGTTCCCAGACGGCGATCAACGTCGGCTATGGCGACAACTGGTTCTTAGTGATCTTTGTCGGCGTGATGACCGGCGTGGGCGGAGGACTTCTGCGTGATGTGATGGCGAACATGACGCCGATGATCTTTTGCAAGCGGATCTATGCGATCGCAGCGCTGGCAGGAAGCCTGATCTATGTAGTGACGATCCAGTTTGTCCCGGAGCTGATCGCGGTGATCATCGGGACAGGAACCGTGTTTATCATCCGTACTCTGGCGAGTGCCAGAAGATGGGATCTTCCGATTTATGTGTTAGAGCAGAAATAAAATAAAAGTGCAAATAAGGACGTAGTTTTAGGTGAACTACGTCCTTATTTTTTACACAGATATCAAGTATAATGAATGTATCATAAAAAGTAAGGAGTTCGTGCGGTGAGGCACTGACTGAAAAATCACAGGCTGATGGACAACCGGAGATTCTAGGTTATGGCTTGTGAGGGGTGAAAACAGAAATTGCAGAGAGAAAAGGGGAGAACCATGACAGATTATTATCTTGCGGTGGA
>CAKRWX010000528.1 GCA_934418055.1 uncultured Lachnospiraceae bacterium | reverse complement strand
TCCATTTTCTATTCAGAATCATATAAAAAATGGTGAATTTTATGTGGACCAGGCTCTTGTTAGTGGATGCAGCGGCGGTTTGTTTGAAAATATTGTGGCCATGGCTGATATCTTAAAGGGATATGGGATTTCTGGAGGTGGATTAAATCTTGGAATAAATCCTGCAAGTCTTCCGGTTATGGCAGACTTGATGAATCAGGGAATTGCCGGAGAGTTGGCTGTAATTGGTGCAACTCTTCGCCCATGTATCTGTGGTCCCTGCTTTGGCGTAACAGATGTGCCTGCAAATAATCAAGTCAGTATTCGACATGTGACCAGAAACTATCCGAATCGGGAAGGATCAAAACCAGGACAGGGACAGATGGCATGCGCCTGCCTGATGGATGCGCGTTCCATTGCTGCTACTGTGAGAAATGGCGGAAAATTGACTGCTGCCACAGAACTAGATGTAGAATACCGAACCCTTAAACATCATTTTGACCCGTCTATATACGAAAAGCAGGTTTTCGATCGTTTTGAAAAGGGTGATGAGAAAGAACATCTGACGATGGGACCAAATATTGCGGACTGGCCACAGATGCAGCCGTTTACGAAACATTTATTGCTGAAGGTAACGGGTTCCTATCACGGTTCAGTGACAACTGATGAGCTGGTACCTTCTGGTGAGGCTTCTTCCTTCCGTTCTAATCCTGAAAAAATATCAGAATACACAATGATTAGCCGGGATCCGGAGTATGTTAACCGGACAAAAGCAGTTCGCAGACTGGAATATGAACGCAGGGAGCAAGGATGTGAATTGAGGACGGATGACGCAGAATTTAATGTACTGATTGGAAAACTATCAGAACGATTGTCTTGTCCTGTATCGGATATTACCTTGGGAAGTCTTATAGTCAGTGATCAAATTGGTGATGGCTCTTCCAGAGAGCAGGCGGCAAGTTGTCAGAAAGTTTTGGGCGGGTTTGCAAATCTGGCAAACGAATATGCAACAAAACGCTATCGTTCTAATCTTATTAACTGGGGATTACTTCCTCTTAGGACAGATGAGCCATTAAATCTACCTGTCGGTACATATTTGCTGATCCCAGATGTACAAATGATTGTAGAATCCGGCAAAAAAGAGTTTTATGTAGAAATACTGGATTCGCAGTCCGGATCTGCAGAGTCTGCAATTTTATGTACGCTGGATACACTTACCGAGGAGGAAAAAAAGATACTTCTTTCCGGTTGTCTGATTAACTATTATAAAAATTAGCCGAATTACGAGAAGGAACAGAGAATGAAAAAAATACAACGACTTGTCATAATATTTTTGCTGATGTTTAAAATTGGCGCATTTACATTTGGCGGTGGTTGGAGTATTATTGCACAAATACAGGCAGAATTTGTGGATCGGAGAGGATGGATGACAGAAGAACAGATTGCAGATTATATGTCTTTGGCAAAATCATTTCCAGGAATTATGATCATTAATATGTCTGTTTTTTGCGGTTTTGCGATGAATGGTGTCAGTGGTGCGGTGGCAGCGGCTTTTGGTCTGTCTGCCCCCGCTTTGCTTGCGATTGCGGTTGTTACGTATTTCTATGCATCTCTTCGGGATAACATCTATGTAATAAAAATTTTGAATGGTGTACGAAGTGTTGTAGTTCCGATTATTATAAGCGCC
>CAKRWX010000527.1 GCA_934418055.1 uncultured Lachnospiraceae bacterium | reverse complement strand
GGTTGTAACCCTGGAACACGAATCCCATCTTCATGCGAAGGGCACGGATCTCTGGTTTGGTCACAGCAGTGATATCCTTTCGGAACTCATCAAACTGGATCTCTCCCTGATCTGCCCGCTCCAGAAAACTGATACAGCGCAGCAGGGTTGTTTTTCCAGAACCGCTGTTTCCAAGGACTGCGATCACAGATCCCTTTTCTACTTTAAAATCGACGCCTTTTAATACTTCGTTGTCGCCGAATCGTTTGTGGATATTTTTTACTTCCAGCATATCATTTCTTCACTTTCTTATAAAACTGTCCGGGAAATGTCACAGTGATCGGTTCTATTTCGCTGCCGGTGTACTCCAGGACAACTTTTTCTCCGCCCAGTTCTGGACTGCAGTCAATACCGTACAGATCAACAGATAGATCACTGCCGCCTCGCAGTACAGGGCAAATGGCTCATAGGTTCTCGCCGCAATCTGCTGAGCCGTGGTAAACAACTCAATAACCGTGATGTTGGATGCCAGAGAGGTATCCTTGGTCAATCCGATCAGGGAGTTAAATAGCGGCGGAAATGCAATTCGGAATGCCTGTGGCATCACCACCCGGATCATCGTCTGCGGATAGTTTAAACCAACCATGTAAGCGGCCTCTGTCTGTCCTTCCGGTACTGCCAGAATCGCGGACCGGAAAATTTCCGCATTGTACGCACCAAGATTCAGGGCAAATGCAATCACAGCAGACGGAAATGCGTCCAGAATGATGCCAATGGATGGAAGTCCGAAGAAAATGATAAATAACTGTACCAGAAGCGGTGTTCCACGGAAAATCCAGATGTAAAACCGGGCAAACTGCTTCAGCCCTTTTACATTGGCAACCTGTACCAGGGCAAGGAACAATGCGATGATACATCCAAAGGTAAAGGAAAGGATGGTCAATGGAATCGTTACCTTGATGCCTGGTATTAAAATTTTCGTAAAAGAAGAAATCAGAATCTGTATGATTCGTTCATTCATGGTTTATCCTTGCTTTCTTATCTTATTCCACTGGTTTTGTAAAATCAGTTCCGAAATACTGTTCGGAAATTTCACTGAGAGTTCCCTCAGCTGCCAGCTCATCCAGTGCATTCTGTACAGCCTCTAACAGTCTGGTCTCGCCTTTACGGATCGGGACTGCATAGGTATCTACCAGATCCGGGATCGCGAAGGCTACTTTTACTTTTGCATCTGGATGTTGCTTTAAATACTCATTGAAGATAACAGAGTTAAAGGTCGTAAAATCAGCTCTTCCGGAATTGATCATGGAAACTGCTTCCTCTGTGGTATTGATTGGGACGATCTCTGCACCTGCACCCTCTAACAGATCCAGGTATGCAGTTGTCATGGTATTGGCACATTTCTTGCCGTTTAAGCTGTCCATATCGGTGATGGAATCATCATCAGAACGGACAACGATCTGCTGGGTAATATAGAAATACGGGCCAGCGAAATCATACTTCTGGGAACGCTCCTCGGTCACACTAACTGCGTTGATAACGGTGTCCAGACGTTTGCTGTCGATACCAGCTAACAGAGAATCCCAGTCAGACTCGGTAAATTCCGCAGTCACACCTAACTTCTCTGCAACCTTCTTCGCTACTTCCACGTCAAATCCAGTTAACTCACCAGACTCATCATGATAGGTCA
>CAKRWX010000526.1 GCA_934418055.1 uncultured Lachnospiraceae bacterium | reverse complement strand
CTTCTGGATCCACTGCTTCTGCCAGTGGATCCAGAAGAGAAAAAACGGGTACTTCTGTATTTTGTTGAGAGTGCACCGGAGAGTTTGTGCAAAGGACCTGACCCGGCGAAAAAGATGCTGGCAGAGGAATTAGAGGCAGCAGGCTTTGAAGTGACAGCACCAGAAGATTACTATGAGCTGGAAATGAAAGGCCAGAGTCCGTTCAATAAGTTCAAAATGATGCGCCATTTCAACAGGGAAACATTTAAAGAAACCTATGATCTGGTGATCGTGGCCGTCCATATGCAGGGATATGCTCAGACCAACAATGTGAGAGTCACTTATTCCATTGGGCATTCCCATGAAATTCCATGGACGCTGCATGAGGTGCCAACATTATGCGTATCTCTAAATTATACGAACCATCTGTATGATCTTCCGATGATGAAAACATTTATCAATGCATATGCACCGACCAGGGAATATATTCATGAACTGGTGCAGAAAATTGTTGGAAACAGTTCCTTTAAAGGGAAAGCCAATGAACTGGTGTGGTGCGGACGCTGGGACACAAGGTTATAAAAATCAGATATTATAAAATGGAAGAGAATCCGGTATGAACCAGAAAATGGTTTCTGCCGGATTCTTTTTTCATGGGAAATTGTGGTTGATTGATAGTTGACTTAGACTAACTGGTTGCGTATAATGACACTGGATTAATGATAAAATTTTTCAACAACATCATTTTTATTAAGAAGTGAAACAATCACATAGAGTGAATATACGAGAGACAAGGAGGAGTCGCCATGACATTAAAAGAGCTTCCCATTGGGAAAATGGCAACGGTGCTGGCAGTAGGCGGAGAAGGCGCTTTGCGGCAGCATTTTCTGGATATGGGCATTATTCCTTCGGCACAGGTAACGATGGTGAAATATGCACCGATGGGAGATCCGGTGGAGGTGCGGATACACAGTTACGAACTGACCTTGCGTCTGGCAGACGCAGAAAAAATTGAAATTGGACAGATACAGGATGCGGTGACGAAGACGCGCACGCCGAATCAGAAGATCATCGATCATCCTGGACTTGGAGAGGGCGGACGGTACCATGTGAAAAAGGGAGAAAATCCCCTTCCGGACGGTGAAACCCTGACCTTCGCCCTGGCTGGCAACCAGAACTGTGGAAAAACCACCCTGTTTAACCAGCTGACCGGTTCTAATCAGCATGTAGGCAATTTCCCGGGTGTGACCGTAGACCGGAAAGATGGTGTGATCCGCGGCCACAGCAACACCCTGGTGACAGATCTGCCAGGTATTTATTCCATGTCCCCGTATTCCAGCGAGGAACTGGTGACCAGGCAGTTTGTACTGGATGAACATCCCAGAGGGATCATTAACATTGTGGATGCCACGAATATTGAACGTAACCTGTATCTGACCATGCAGTTAATGGAACTGGATATTCCGATGGTTCTGGCACTGAATATGATGGATGAGGTCCGGGAAAATGGTGGCTCTGTTTATGTAAACCAGATGGAGGAGCTGCTGGGAATTCCGGTTATTCCGATTTCTGCTGCGAAAAATGAGGGAATCGAGGAGTTGATCGATCATGCCATCCATGTGGCGAAATATCAGGAACAGCCGGGACGCCAGGACTTCTGCGATGCCAATGAGCATGGGGGCGCAGTGCACCGC
>CAKRWX010000525.1 GCA_934418055.1 uncultured Lachnospiraceae bacterium | reverse complement strand
GTTCAGAAGAAACTTAATGAATTCCGGCTTCTTACGCTTCGCAAGGAAATCGTCCCACAGAAGCAGACCGTAAACTCTTATATTGAACGATGGCTCACCACTGTAAAAATGCCCAGCTTAAAGCCATCTTCCTATGATCGTCTGGAACGAACCTACTTAAAGCAAATAAAGAATACCTCCGTTGGCCGGAGCCAGCTAGGTACTTTAACCAGTTTAGAAATCCAGGCATTAATCAATTCATACACCACTACGCTTTCCTATTCTACCCTAAAGAAAGTCTATGATCTTCTGAATAACTGCTACCGATATGCAGTAGCAACAAGGGATATAGGCTACAATCCAGTAGATGGTGTACAACTTCCAAAGCAGGAAAATATGAGCATTCAAACAAAGGAGATTGAAATTCTACCAGATGCCGATATAGAACTCTTAGAAGCTGCTCAATCTATGTGTTACAAAACAGGGCGGCTAAGATACTGGTACGCCCCTGCCTATGCCCTTATTCTCAATACGGGACTGCGTTCCGGAGAAGCACTTGCCCTGACATGGGATAATGTCAATTTCCATACCAAGACACTTACCATTCGGTAAAATGCTTCCAGAGTCAAAAAAAGAGATACCACCGATGCCTCCGGCAGTAAGCAGATTATCACCACTACAAAATCACGCTCTGGCACTCGGCAGATTCCACTTAACAATAACGCTCTGATCGCCCTGGAACGTCTGCAACAGTTGCAGGAGAGCAATCGCATCAAGACTAATTATGTGATCTGTACTTCAACTGGTAAAATGGTTGTCCAAAATTCCTTTTATTCAATCTTTCAACGTATGCAGAAATCCCTAGGGATAAAACCGGTTACTATCCATGCCTTGCGCCACACCTTTGCAACACGGCTTATCAAAGCCAAAGTAGATATTAAAGTCGTAAGTAAGCTCCTTGGACATTCTTCCGTAAAGATTACTTATGACACCTATGTACACACTGATCTGGATCGTGCATTCTCTGCGGTACAGACATTGGAATAAAAAAGCAGGCGTGTTGTTCATTGCAGCACGCTTGCCTGTACTTAAAAATATCCCATCATATTTTGGTGCCCTATTGGTGCCTTATTTTTCCTCCAGAAATGATTTTTAACGGTTTCCAGCGAAAATTTACAATGAAATTTTCCCAGTAAATTTCACCACCCCAAAAGCGGCCCTAAGCCCGGAAACCCGCATAAATACTAGGTTTTTCGCACAAAAAAAGGAACCATCTTTCGATGATTCCTGAGAGGCGACAACCAGATTTGAACTGGTGATCAGGGTGTTGCAGACCCACGCCTTACCGCTTGGCTATGTCGCCATATAAATATGAGTGACCCCAACGAGATTCGAACTCGTGTTACCGCCGTGAAAGGGCGATGTCTTAACCGCTTGACCATGGGGCCTTTAGACTTTATGCTGCAGACGCCTTCTGGCCGCTATGCGAAAAACTCCCCGAGTAGGACTCGAACCTACGACAGCGCGGTTAACAGCCGCGTGCTCTACCGACTGAGCTATCGAGGAATAATGAAGGAACATACCTTCAAAACCACATATTGAAATCCATCTTCACCGTTTTATCAACCAACCAGACCTTCCTGGATAAGCCCTCGACCGATTAGTAACAGTCAGCTCCACACATTACTGCGCTTCCAC
>CAKRWX010000524.1 GCA_934418055.1 uncultured Lachnospiraceae bacterium | reverse complement strand
GTGAGAAAAAGAGTACATTTCTTTTGGATGAATGTAAGATTCATAATCGTTCTCCATTTTTCGGTTGTTGGTTTCGGTTATTAGGGACAACCTGATATTTGTGATATTTTTCATTCTATCATAATTTTCTGGCTGCTACAATGATGTCAAGCCTAAGACTTTCCTACGAAATTCTTAAACTCCATATGGGAAAGGGGAGGCCACTCCACGTACATGTTTAGGGTCATGGGGAGAATATTCCGGTGGAGGAGAATTTCAGAAAGGATGTGAGTGTGATGTGTAATTTGAGTCAGGGAATAAGAGAAGATGGGATTGCAGAAGGAGTTGCGGAAAGTCAGAAAAAAGTGATTCTAAAAATGCATCAGAAAAATTACACAATTGCAGAAATTTCTGATATTGTAGACCTTCCAGAAGATGAGGTACAAAGGCTTATCGAAGAACAATCGGCGGCAGTATCATAAGGTCATGAAAACGCATGGATTGCAGCGAAAAAACTGCACCATGCGTTTTTTCACGATTTACTTGCCAGTTCCTGTCGGACAGGTTACAATAGGTGAGGAAAAATACAAGAAAATGCCTGGAAAGGAATAGAAATAGATGGAGAAAGGGAAAAACGCTCACACCGATGAAGGGTTATTGGGGAATGAGCGGATCGAGGAGGCGATTCTGACGCTGCAGCAGGAGCCGACGGAGGAGAGGCTGGCTCATGCGCTGACGGTTCTTCGGAAGCGGATGCAGGAGAAAGGCCAGTTCATCGTGGCGGTGGAACCGCCTGTGGGTGATGGAACCATGAAATTACAGACCATCCAGACCAAGGACGGCGGACTCTGGTGGATGGCATTTACCAGCTTTGATGAGGAACTGCGGGGCAGTGGCAGCGTCATGTCTACGTTTATGGCGGATATGGGGCAATTGTTCCGGTCAGCGGTTTCTGTTAACGACATCCGTGGAGTGATCGTAAATCCATGGAACCGGACCTTGATGCTGGATAAAAATCTGATGAAGATCACGCTGGGAGAAGGGAACAACTGATGGACCAGAAAGAGATTGAAGAAAAACTGAAGAATTTTCAGGTAAAACATATTGAAAAGCCGGAAAAGAAGGAAGAGCAGCCATTATCCGCTTATAAAGGATTTGACGAGCAGTGGAAACATGCGGCGAAAATCCTCATTGGAATCGGCGGAGAGTGGAAAAAGTCCAAACGGGAAGATATCTGTGAGGCGTATAACCTTCTGGCCAAAAAACTGGAGGGCAGAGATTATTTCATCGTGACCACCAACACAGACGCGGAAATTTTCAGGTCCCAGTTAGACGCCAGCCGGATCACAGCGCCTTGCGGCAATGAGACCTGGCGGCAGTGTTCCCGTTCCTGCACCAAGGACATCTGGGAGCCGGGAGAGATCCCTGACGATATCTGTCCACATTGCGGCGCACCGTTATGTGGCAATACCATTGATGCGGATTCTTATATCGAAGAGGGATATCTGCCTCAGTGGATGGCATATACCAGATGGCTGACCGGAACCGTGAACCGGCCGCTGCTGGTACTGGAGCTGGGAGAAGGCTTTAAGACCCCAACCGTAATCCGGTGGCCATTTGAGAAAACAGTACGTTTTAATAAGAAGTCCTGCTTTTATCGTGTCAATGCCAATTTCGCCCAGCTGGCAGAGGGCGCTGATGAGCGTTC
>CAKRWX010000523.1 GCA_934418055.1 uncultured Lachnospiraceae bacterium | reverse complement strand
ATACCTCCATTCTCAGTATTCGTATTTTCAGTCACTATTATAACAGTTAAAAATGTTTCGGTCAATATTTATTGTTTGTTTTTGCAGTTTTTCTGCAAAATTTATAATTAAATTCTTTGTCAAATCTTTTTATTCAAATAATAATCCATCATGTGCTGTCGCAGCGCACATGATGCCGTACACGATAGCGTACATGATAAGATCTGCACTGTAACATATAATGCGTATTATAGCTAATCTATCATAGGTGCAGCCTAAATTGTAAGCCATGATAAGAACCCATGATGCAACCCATGATGCAACCCATGAAGTTACCCATACACTCTGTCCTGAATTGCATATTTCAAATCCTGCACCTTACCCAACAGCCAGATCGCCGCAAGCGGCAATCCCATCGGACTAATCAAAAATGCCATCAACAACAGAATAAGCCCGTTCTGCGGAGAATATGTAATCAGCACTGCAACACCTAACAAAGCAATAATCGTGCTGATAAGACCCAGAACCAGACCGGATACATAAACCAAGCCAAGACATATCCAAACAAAGAGTGTCAGTGCAACAACAATCGGTGCTGCAACGATCATCAGCAACAACTTCAACATCATTTTCACAATCATTACTTCATTTCCTCCTTCCAACGATTTAAGTACGTTTTGCAAAGGACATCAACCTGCTTCTCGTCATTTTCTGTCAGTTCCCGTTTGCCTTGCGTCAGTTCAACTTCCACATAGCTCCGGTAATCCGAAAGCAGGAGTTCAAACAGTTCCTTTGGCGTATGGCATACTTCTCCGGTACAATACTGCAAATCTTCATCAAATTCGACCCGAACACATCCATACCGGCTTTTATAAACCTCAATGGTCTTATCTATGGCCAGATAATCTTCAAAAATTTTCTGTACCTTTTCAAAGGTCAGCATCTATCCTCAACTCCTTTGCTATGATTTTTCTTTATTATCCTGTATATGATACTAAAAAACAAGGATGCCCAAAAAGAAAAAGCGGAGGGAGGTGTGGCTTAAATATGCCGTTCCTCCCTCCGCAGACGGAATAATACCCCGTTTATGAAAGTTGTGATAGCTGGGTCAGTATTTCTCTTATCCCCTCCCATAACTGTTCCTGTCGCTGGGATATATCATCCAAATCGGCATCGTAAATCCGCCCTGTTTCATGTACTTTGCGGGTCAGCTGATTCAGATTGTTGCTGCTTCGACGCATCAACGAAACAAGCTCTTTCAGCTCCGGCAAGTCCAGCTTTACCACATAACCATCCAATGCCATTTTCCGCAAATATGCACTCATATTTTCTGTTCCATACTGCTCCATTTTCTGACGAATGAGTTCCTGTTCCTCTGCGGAGACCCAAAACAGAACTGGAACATCTCGTTTGCGCTTTGCCATATTATCGCTCCGGTTCTCGCTTTTTCGGAACGGCTGACTTATGAGCAGGCGGCTCCTGCTTGAGCTTTTGCAAAACAGAACCTTTCTCTTTCTCCCGGCATACATCATTTGCTCGATTTTCAATGCTATCCCTGACCGTATCCATATAACCGGTTTCCAGTTTTCCGAAATAGCGGTACACATCTGCAAGCGGTGATGGCGATTCCAAAAGTGCTTTTGCCTGGGCATCTGACAGTTCCAGTTCCTCCATCGCCATCACGATGTCCTCCCGGACCGTGTACTCA
>CAKRWX010000522.1 GCA_934418055.1 uncultured Lachnospiraceae bacterium | reverse complement strand
CGGTTGTCCTCCTCATCAGTCGCCAATTTCGTTTCTTTCAGCATACTGGACTTTAGATAAATAATCAACCCTTTCGCCCAAATTCCCCTCTGTGTCAGACAAACCTTTTTTCGCATATGATATAAAAAAAGATACAGGAGTTTCTTATGGCACGTTTTACCAATCAGGCTCAATTAGCATATCGTAACCGGATCACCACTTCGAACATCGCAGTAGGCGAAATTTTGGAGGTTCTCTCTGCTGCCAAGCATGCGGTGGTTGAAACTTATGAGTCCTATGATGTGATCACCTATGTGGTCAGTCTGGTCAACTCTGGAACAACTGCACTGACAGGACTGGTCTTAACGGACAATCTGGGAGCTTATACTTTCAATGAGGCATCTCTGTTCCCACTCCAGTATGTTGCGAACAGTCTGAAATACTATGTGAACGGCGTTCTGCAGACTTCTCCGGTTATCGCTTCCCAGGAACCGCTTCGGATCGAAGGGATTTCCATTCCGGCACAGGGGAATGCCGTGGTTATTTACCAGGCGGCTCTGACGCAATTTGCGCCTTCTGCTACTAATTCCACCATCACCAATCAAGCCGTCATCTCCGGCACCGGAATCTCATCTATTACTGTAGAAGAGACCATTTCCGCTCTGGCAGAGCCAATCTTAAATATCACCAAATCCATCAGCCCGGTTCCGGTTACGGAAAATGGAGCTTTAACCTATACCTTTGTCATCGAAAACCGAGGAAATGTTCCGGCTGATCCGGTTGATCTGATCGTGATCACAGACCAGTTTAACCCGATTCTCTCTGATCTGACCGTTACCTTCAATGGAACAGCCTGGGCGGAGGGAACCCAGTACACCTACGATCAGACAACCGGGCTTTTCACCACCAATGCTGGTGAAATCACCGTTCCTGCTGCCACATTTACCCAGAATGCAGACACTGGAGCATGGAGCGTCATTCCTGGCACCAGCACTCTGGTGATCACAGGAACCGTATAACCCAAAACCTGCACAGACAGCAAAACATCTGCTGCCGACAGCTCCTACAGATGCATGGCAACGCAAAAGGAGGCCCACAAAGCCTCCTTTTCTAAATAATGCACTTGAATTATATATGAATCCATTTTTCCCGGTAGATCCGCACCAGAAAAATCATTCCACGGAAACAAAGCTCCGCACACATGGCAAACCACACCCCCGGTAATCCAAAGGTTTTTGAAAGTAATACAGAAAGTGTCAATCTGACAAACCAGATACTGATAAAATTCATGATACTTGGAATAAAGGTATCTCCTGCACCACGCAAAGCACCGGAAGCAACAATGGAAGCTGCAAACAAGGGTTCCGCAAATGCTTCAATCCTCAGTACCTGGACACCCAGCTGGCACACCTGCGTATCCGGGCTTAAGATCCCCATCATAAAGGGTGCGGCCATATACATAAAAATCCCTGTCAGTGTCATCACTGCCATACCAAGCCATACTGTCATCCGGGTAAACCTGCGGACCATATTCCGTTCTCCAGCTCCAATGCTCTGTCCCACCAGGGTTGCCGCCGCGTCAGCAATACCATATCCAGGCATATAACATAAGCTCTCTGCTGTAACAGCGAAGGAATTGGCTGCAATGGCGATGGTTCCCAGCGGTGCCACAATGGCTGTGGTTACAACCATAGCTCCGCACATCAGGAT
>CAKRWX010000521.1 GCA_934418055.1 uncultured Lachnospiraceae bacterium | reverse complement strand
TTTATTACTTTACTGCAAAGAAGAGAAAAGAACAAGAGGGAGATAAAAAAACACTGCCCTTGAAAAGAGCAGTGTTGGGGAGGTATTGGATTACGCCTGGGCAGAAGGTGCCGGGGCTTTCTCCAGCGCCTTTTTAAACTGTCTGCTGAACAAAATCACCGTAAAGGATACGGCAAAAAAGTCTGCAATCGGCTCTGCTAAATACACCGCAAAGGTCTGATTGGATCTCCAGATCAGAGGAACGATGTAGATCAATGGGATCAGCAGGATAAATTTACGGGTAACCGCCACGAGAATGGACTCTTTGGCACAGCCGATGGAGGTAAATGCCATCTGGCAGGCAATCTGGATGCCCATAAGAAAAACACATGCCATGTAAATGCGGAGGGCAGTTTTGGTAAATGCCAGAAGGGTGGCATCAGAGGTGAACAGCCCCACAAATACCTGTGGGAAGATCATCACAGCCAGCCAGATCAGGGTAGAGTAAGCGAAGGTGACCTTTAACAGCAGCCAGAACGCCTTCTTTACACGGTCGATCTTTCCTGCGCCATAGTTGAAGCTCATGATCGGCTGAGCACCCTGTCCGATCCCCTGCATTGGCAGCATGGCAAACTGCATGACACTGGTCAGGATGGTCATGGCACCGACAGCCACATCGCCGCCGTATTTTAACAGGGAAGAGTTAAAGCAGACGGAAATGATGCTCTCGCTGGCCTGCATGACAAACGTAGCGGCGCCCAGAGCAATACAGGGAAGAATGACTGGCTTTTTCAGCTTCATATTGGATACCTTTAACCGCAGCTGGGTCTTTTTTCCACAGAGGAAAGAAATGACCCAGATACAGGAGACCGCCTGGGAGATCACGGTTGCCAGTGCACCGCCCTTTACGCCCATGCCCATAGCGAAGATAAAGATCGGGTCCAGGATGATGTTGATCACGGCTCCGATCAGTACAGAGAGCATACCGGTTTTCGCATATCCCTGTGTGGTGATGAACATATTCATTCCAAGTGTCATCTGGACGAAAATGGTTCCGATGGCGTAGATGTTCATGTAATCGGTCGCGTAACCGATGGTATTTTCACTGGCGCCGAATGCCAGAAGGATCGGACGGTTCCATGCCAGAAGAATCACGGTCAGAACGATAGAGATCAGAAACAGCAGGGCGAAACAGTTGCCCAGGATCTGTTCTGCCTGATCATGCTCCTGTTTACCCATGAGGATAGAAGCTCTTGGCGCACCGCCGCTTCCCACTAAGGCTGCAAAAGCGGATACGATCAGGATCAGCGGCATACATACCCCCACGCCTGTCAGCGCCAGGGCGCCTGCCTCCGGGATGTGGCCGATGTAGATCCGGTCTACGATGTTATAAAGCATGTTGATCAACTGTGCGGTAATGGTAGGAAGTGCCAGACTTAACAGCAGCTTCCCAATGGGGGCAGTCCCCAGAAAATCCTTGTCGTTGTTGTTCATAAAAGTTCCTCTTTTCTGGATGGTTCGTGATGTGCCTCTGTGTCAGAATGACCGGCGGCCTGTTTTACATTTTCGATGATCTGCCGGTTCAGCCTGGAAAATGTCTCTAAGTCGGATTCGCTGAAGCCCTGAAAGATCCTGTGACCGAAATTGTCCTGGATCTGGTCAATGGATTCGGTGATGGGATCGGCTGGCGGCAGCAGGGACAGATGCAGCTTCCTGCGGTCGGCCCGGTCTGGTG
>CAKRWX010000520.1 GCA_934418055.1 uncultured Lachnospiraceae bacterium | reverse complement strand
AATAGTTGGGGTCACGCTTATTTAACCAATAATATTCATCCAGCACAGACGCCCCTTCCACCTCCAATGACGGGATGCTGCGGAACAGATCCCACAGACACTCGAAATGGTCTTCCATCTCCCTTCCGCCTCTCATCACATAACCGCGGGTCGGGTCATCGATACCGTCACAGGCGCCTCCGGCAATGTCCATAGCCTCTAAAATATGGATATTTTTGCCGGGCATCTGAGCGTCACGGACCAAAAAGCAGGCTGCCGCCAGGGATGCCAGACCACTTCCCACCAGGTAAGCGGATTTCTCCTCAATGCCTTCCGGCTTTAACGGGCGGGCAAATGCCTCATAATTACCTTTGGAATAATAAATGCCTTTGCTGTTCTTTTTCTGCTTGTCCCGTTCGGTATTGCGGTAATCCGAATAATCCGTCTGTTTTTTCTCTTTCGGTGCAGTGCATTTCTTCGCACAGCCCTTTTCCTTCTTTCCTGCCATAAACACGGCAGCGCCTGCTCCCAGCGCCGCTAAAGAAAACAAACCTGCCTTCGCCATCTTTTTACCCATATACTGCTCCTTTCCATCCCCAGGTCATCCGGGTGATCTGTTTCTGCTTGAATTGTGTATACTTTTATTACTTTGTTATGTGGTTTTTAAAACTATATAACGTTGTTTTTAGAATAATATCTTTTGTAAAGAATGTCAAGACAGAACTGGACTTTAAGCTTATTTTGTCCTGTGCATCTGCTTCTTATGCAGATTCCTTTTTTCTCTTCTTATACAGATTCCTTATTTTCCCTTGCATTTTGGACAGATTTCGTCTATAATGGACATTGGCTTTTCTGCGTCAAAGCGTTGAATTGCAAAACAATCCGGCAATGACGTTAAAAATTATGTATTGGGAGAATTTGAGTATGAACGAAGAGAAAAAATTAAACCTGCCTCAGTCCCTGATCCTGCTTCTGCTGATCATCATTTCCGTTGCGGTCTGCATCCGTTTAAAGACCGGCGGCCCCATGATCGGCCTGTTTGCAAGCTGGATCTTTATTTACCTGTTCTGCAAAGCAGTCCGCATTCCTTATGACCATGTAGTTTCCGGTGCCTATGAGTCCATCCGCATGGTAGTGCCTACCTTGTGCCTGTTGATGGCCATCGGCGTTATGATCGGTACCTGGCTGCAGAGCGGTACCATCGCCACCATCATCGTGTGGGGTCTTCAGATGATCAACCCGGCATGGCTTCTGCCGCTGACTCTGATCTTCTGTTCCGTATTAAGTCTGGTGACCGGAACCTCTTACGGTTCTGTCGGCAGCGCCGGTGTTGCCATGATGGCCATCGGTAATGCCATGGGGATCAATCCCGGCATGGTAGCAGGCGCCGTGATCTGCGGTGCGATGTTCGGTGACAAATTAAGCCCCTTATCTGATACCACCAACTTAGCTCCAGCCGTTGCCGGATCAAAATTAGGAGACCATGTCCGTTCCATGTTATGGACTACTCTTCCTACCTATGTGATCACTTTAGCATTATTCACGATCCTGGGTATCCAGCAGACCAGCGGCAGCTATACTGAAGCCAATATGTCTGCTTACATCGGCGCTTTAAACGGAGAGTTCCAGTTAGGTCTGGTTACCATGATTCCTGCAGTTTTAATCATTATCCTGTTATTATGCAAGGTAAATGCCATCTCCGCCTTAGGCTTATCCAGCTTCGCTGCAGGCGCCATTTCC
>CAKRWX010000519.1 GCA_934418055.1 uncultured Lachnospiraceae bacterium | reverse complement strand
TGATTTTTAAGCCGATAATTTTCTGTCAATCATGATAATTATACTCTCAGATTTTCGGAATTTCAAGAGATTTCACGGGCAGGAGACACAATAACCCCTTTTTTGATCTGCTTGTTACCCGTTTTTTCTTATCGATGAAAAATCATGCCTGTCAGAAGTTTCAGCGTCACCCCCACGGACAAAACAGAACCGCAAAACAGAAATAACCGGTTCATCAGCCCTGACGCAGAACAGATTCCCAGGCTGAACCGCTTCCGGTACGGATACAGAAGCTGTTCTCCTTTGTGGTTCAGAAAATCAAGAACCAGATGGGATGCAAAAGCAATCCCAAAATACGGAACCAGTATTGGCAGAAATACGCCAACACTGCTCATCAGCAGGCCTCCTGCCAGAAAGGAATGGAAAAAGGAACGGTGCGGCGTCTTCTTTCCGTAGGCACAAAGTGCCAGAAAGGCGGCACAGGCCAGCACAATGCGGCTGACCGAGCTGTTGCTCATCAGCCGCTGATACAGACCAAGATGCCAGTGTGCTTCCACCACCACGATACCGATCACTATCGTTTCCAGCACAAATATAATCTGATCCGCTCTGCGGCTGCTCTCTGAGGTGCCGCAGTCTATATCACTGATCACGGAACCAACGGCTGCCGCCCCGGCGCCCAGGATCAGTTCCGGTAATGTATGGGGCTGAAGCAGCAGCAAAGAAGCTGCTACGCCAACCGCCATGTGTGTTTTTCCAAGCATATCTTTTCTCTCTATTCTCCTCTCATTCTCTCTTCTGTTATATGCGAACCACATATTATATTTCAACTTCATCATCTATGAATTCTAAAATATCATCAACGCTACAGTTCATAGCACGGCATATCTTTTCGACCGTTTCGAGCGAAATATATCCATTCTTCTTCATGCGAGGAATAATATTGGCACTAATCTGCGCTTTCTCCATTAAGTCGCCGTTTGATACACCTTGATCAATCATCAAATGAAACAATTTTTTATAGCTAATCGACATATTTCGACCTCCTTTTCATTCATTTTATCACGCAATCGTGATAAAATCAACGCATCCGAAGTGTGTTTTGAGTAGCAAACAAAGCATAACTAATACTTCTTGAGAATCAACAATGCCACAAAATCGTCTTATAATTTCATGTGTGATTTTTATGGCATATTGACTTTTTGACCAAAATAGAATATGATGTAGGTAGCTAAGGAATGTGGTGAACTTCCGTAAGGCACAAAACGAAAACCCCAGAGGGCGCTATCCTCTGGGGTTTTCTTACTCATTACGGCGAGCTATTCCGTTTAGGCTGCTGCTGCCTACTTATCTCTGTCCAGCCATTTGCATATGTAGTAGCTAACTACACCTGCTAAGACAGAGACAAGAAAAGTGGTGAACAATTCTACCATAGGGCACACACCTCCTTTCTGCTGGAGGTTCGGCAGCTCCTTCATCATATCATATTTCATGCCAATATTCTACATAATTCCTGTTGCGACGTCGCAATTGAAATAACATGAAAATTTCGTAGACATCACGTAGACATGATGGTTATTTAACCCACATCTAACAGATGAACATAAAAATGGGACTCCCTTCACAAAGAAGGAAGTCCCGAAAAGCCTTTATTTATGCGGTTTTTATTAGAACTTGCCAGCGGTTGCTGCTTCCTCAACAGCTACAGCTACAGCTACAGTCATACCAACCATCGGGTTGTT
>CAKRWX010000518.1 GCA_934418055.1 uncultured Lachnospiraceae bacterium | reverse complement strand
GATTACCGGGCTGCCAAATTATTGAAGGATTATGACTGCGTGATTCTGGCCTGCGGTGCTTCCAACCCAAGAGATATCAAGGTTCCAGGAAGAGAGGCGGAAGGAATCTATTTTGCAGTGGATTTCTTAAAAGCCAACACCAAGAGCTTGTTAAATTCCAATCTGACCGATGGCAAGAACATCTCAGCCAAGGGCAAACATGTGATCGTCATCGGCGGCGGTGATACAGGCAATGACTGTGTAGGTACTTCCATACGTCATGGATGTGCTTCTGTAACCCAGTTGGAAATGATGCCAAAGCTTCCAGAGCAGAGAACACCGGATAATAGCTGGCCGGAGTGGCCAAGAGTCTTAAAAACCGATTATGGCCAGGAAGAAGCGATTGCGGTCTTTGGTTCTGATCCGCGTATCTATCAGACAACGGTAAAGGAATTTAAGAAAGATAAGGATGGAAAAGTCTGTGCGGCGATCACTGTAAAACTGGAGCCGAAGAAGGATGAAAAGACTGGCAGAATGAACATGGTTCCAGTTGCAGGAAGTGAAAAAGAGCTTCCTGCAGATCTGGTCCTGATCGCAGCAGGATTCCTTGGAAGCCAGAAATATGTGACCGATGCTTTTGGTGTGGAAGTCAATGCAAGGACCAATGTGGCAACTGCTCCAGACTCTTATAAAACCAATGTGGACAAGGTATTTGTCACTGGAGATATGCACAGAGGCCAGTCTTTAGTGGTGTGGGCTGTGAGAGAGGGCCGTGAAGTGGCTAAGGAAGTGGATTTCAGTCTTATGGGTTATACGAATTTGACCTGAAATTTCGCTTGTATTTTACAAAAAATGTGCTATACTCAAAACCAACAATAAAATAAAAAGCAGAGTAGGTCTGTGTGCGTTAAGTGTCAGTTGGACGGGGAGTTGCCAGCTGAACGAAAAACAGGGATTCCTGTTTGCGGTACACAGACCGCATCCCGCTGCAATGGAAGATGGATTATCTCCTGTTGTAGTAAGATGCTGCAAAGGAGGTAATTTTTTTATGAAAAAAGTAACAGCATTGTTCCTGGATTCCTATCATGAATTTAAAAAGGTCCGGACCATTACCACTGCCAGCATGTTTGCCGCCATTGGCGTTATTCTTGGCGCGTATACGATCCAGGTGGGAAATTATTTAAAAATCGGATTTTCCGGGATCGCCAACCAGTTTGTTTATTACCTGTTTGGCCCGGTGGTTGGATGCTTTTATGGAGGTGCGCTGGATATCTTAAAATATCTGGTAAAACCGACCGGCGCATTTTTTCCTGGCTGGACCCTAAGCGCCATGGCTGCAGGAGTGATCTATGGGTGTTTCTTCTATAAAAAACCATTAAGTCTGGTACGGGTATTTGTAGCAGAACTGACGGTTTCCATCATCTGCAATATGCTTTTAGGAACTTTGTGGCTGCAGATCATGTATGGAAAGGCATTCTTTGCCATTCTTCCGGCACGCGTGATCAAAAATCTGGCTATGTGGCCGGTCAATTCCCTGTTATTTTACTCTTTGACCTGGGCGATGGAGCATACCGGGGTATTTCAAGTGATCCGTCATGCGACGCGCTAGGAGATTCTAACATTTTTCTTAGTTCTGGACATTTTGTAAAAAAACGTGTATAATAAAAAGACGGCTTGGGCAGATTGCACAACCCAGGCCGTTATTTTATGTGATTTTAAATGGAGGAATACCATGAGCGAGAATTGTAC
>CAKRWX010000517.1 GCA_934418055.1 uncultured Lachnospiraceae bacterium | reverse complement strand
TTCCCGTCCAATCCGTATTGTTCTCGGAAATCACTCGGTGTTGGCTTGAACAGGCTTTTATCAATCTGATTGTGTACTACTTCAACAGGGTACTCTTTTAAGAAGCTTTGCTTCACTGTTCGGGCCAACCACTCCGATGGAACAATGATCGTCAAGTTCGCAAGGCCAGTAAAGCACGCCTGTTTCTGCCGGTAGTTCCTCTGCGTGTGATCCGCCCCATATGTTTTGGGATATGCCTTCAGCTGTGGACAATCTCCGCAGCCGGATTTCCAGCGGTCACATTTGGCGGCGCTGAAATGAGCACAGTGTCCGGTAAATGCCCAGCAATCGTGAAGCGTCCAAAGGATTTTGATTTGAGAATGCTCCTTCAACCATTTGAAGAGCAGTTCAATATTTAAATAGTAGCCATGCAGGTTGTGCAGCCAAATCACATCTGGCTGAAAATGCTCGATTTGCGAAAGCAATCGCTGTGTTGCCGCTCTGGAGCCGTATCCATTCAAATCGAATAAGCGCGTAATTCCTGCGTGAAACAGATAATCCGGCTTCGTGCCGATTCGAATCAATTGTGCCGCGCCGTTATCTGCACATGTTCTTCCATATGCGGCAGCACATTCATGGCCCTCGTTTTTGAGCTGTTCACATTTATCTGCGATAATTCTGCCTGTACTTCCAAATCCATAGACAGAGTTAATGAATATGTATTTCATGAAAAGCAATTCCTTAGTTGGCCGTGCGTAATACGTTCTTGAGCAAGGCGACATACTTGTTCAAGCCGATGCCCTTTGCATACCTTTCCGTGTATAGTCTCACTGCATTGTCTGACATTCTTTTGCACAGTTCCGGGTTACGATACAATTGCAAGATATTCTGGGCGAGCTGCGCACCATTTCCCACATCTGAGCATAGTCCGATTTCAGAATGCAAGGCTTCCTTTGATAAGTAGGAGTTCTGTTCCGCAACAGCCAGAATTGGCAAACCGCCCTGCAGATAGCTATAATATTTACTGGGGGCGCACATACCGGTCAGCCCCTGTTCGAGACTGACAATGCCACAGGAACTGGCAGCGACCGCATGCTCAAAAGCAGTTCCGGTGAGAAAATCGCAGATTCTGACATTGGGAAGCCGTTCTGCCGCCTGTCGGACTGATGGCATTTTGTTTCCGTGCCCGGCAATTAAAAATTTGATATTCTTGTAATCTGCCAATTGATCCATCGCCTGAATCAAGGCTGTTTCATCCTGACAGATACCGATATTGCCAAAGTAGGCAACGATAAAGTCCTCATCTGTATATCCCAGTTCAGCCCGTGCTACGGACTTGCTGCCAGCTGTTGCTTCATGCGCCCAATTGGAGATGGTGACAATGCGGTCTGCGGAAAGCTCAGGTCGATGATCAAGAAGGTATTCCCGCATCTCATCGGTCAATGCAACGACGGATTCAGTGCGTTGGAAGAGGCTTCTATTGATTCGCTGCATCACACTTGAAACGGTGCTTCCTTCTCTCAGGCTGCCCGAGGCATAGGCAACTTCCGGATAAACATCGTAGGACACAAAGATGATTTTCGTTTTAAAGAGTCTATTGGCCCAAATTGCAGCGATAGGACGCACCGGTGGATTCGAATAGACAATGACCGCTTGGTAGTCCTTAATTTCTAAAATATGGAGCAAAACCGAAAGTGTAAAAGAAAAGTAGTTAATCAGTCTGCCGAGCTTTCTGCGTCGGTTGAGCTGCATATAGT
>CAKRWX010000516.1 GCA_934418055.1 uncultured Lachnospiraceae bacterium | reverse complement strand
GAATATAAGAACCGATGTGATGGTCTTCCTGATACCTGGGAACATAACTGGGTATCACAGGATTTTACCAATCGTGTGTATCTGGATACCGTGGAAAAACAGCCACAAAGCCGGACTTTTGAGGAAGGAAAAGCCTTCCTGAAAGAAAATCATCAAGTTCAGGACTGGTTTTTACAGATTGAGACTTTTGACCCTCATGAGCCGTTTTTTTCTCACGAACGCTTTAAAAAACTGCTGGATGATCCATATCAGGGACCGGTGTATGACTGGCCTGATTATCGGAGCCTAGATGATCGGGATACTCCTGTGGAGATTCAGCATCTCCGTGCAGAATATGGATCACTCTTAGCCATGTGTGATGAGAAGCTTGGAGAGGTATTGGATTTGCTGGATCAATATGATATGTGGAAAGATACCATGGTGATTGTCAACACAGATCACGGATTTTTGCTATCCGAGCATGGGGAGTGGGCAAAATGCCATTGCCCGTTCTATAATGAGGTGGCCAGAATTCCTTTGTTTATCTGGAATCCACAGACCGGACGGAAAGGGATTCATACCTCTAGACTGGTGCAGACCATCGCTCTTCCAGCAACGATTCTGCGTCAATTTGAAATTGATATTCCACAGCAAATGGAGGGAATTCCGCTACAGGGAGTGTTAGAACATGATGAGAAGATCCGTGATGTGGCGTTATTTGGGTTGTTTGGCGGGCAACTCAATGCTACGGATGGACATTATGTCTACATGAAGAGTCCGGTGGACTGGGATGAACCCATTTACCAATATACTCTGATGCCTATGCGACATGGGGGAAAACGTGGATTTATCCAGGATGAGGAGTTAAAAGGGATAGAATTGTACCGGGAATGTACTTTTACCAGAGGACTTCCGGTGTTGAAAATTCCATGTAGAAAATTACCGGCGCAGGGGCGGTATCCAACTATGCTTTTTGACCTGGAAAAAGATCCAAAGCAGGAACACCCGATCCGGGATCAGGAGCAGGAGAGACGGATGGAACAGTGGATGAAAAAACGGATGGAACAGAATGATTGTCCAGCAGAAATTTATAAGAGGTATGGCCTGAATTGACAGGTCATACCTCTTTAGCTTTTATGGATGTTATAGATGGAATCTAAGCTACAAAACAGTACATCATAATATAATGGCACAGGCTTCCTCCCATGACGAACAGATGAAAAATTTCATGGGAGCCGAAGTTTTGGTGTCTGGAATTAAAAAGCGGAAGCTTCAGGGCGTAGATCACGCCGCCTGCCGTGTAGATGATACCACCAGCCAGAAGCCAGCCAAAAGCAGGAGCAGGGAGAGCGTGGACAATCTTACCAAAAGCCAGAACGCAGACCCAGCCCATGGCAATGTAGATCATGGAAGAGAACCACTTGGGGCAGGTGATCCAGAATGCTTTGATCAGAATCCCTGCAATAGCGATTCCCCAGACAAGTCCCAGCAGCATCCAGCCGGTGTGGTCACCTAACACCACCATGCAGACCGGCGTGTAGGTGCCTGCGATCAGGACGAAGATCATCATGTGATCAATTTTCCGAAGGATTTTATTGACCTTCGGTGAGATATCCAGGGTGTGGTAGGTGGTGCTGGCTGCGTAAAGCAGGATCATGCTGACAATAAAGATAGCCAGGGACAGGCTGTTTATGGTAAAATATCCAGTATCACGGTAGGATTTCAAAAGCAGCGGCGTGGCCGCCAGGATCGACAGGACCAT
>CAKRWX010000515.1 GCA_934418055.1 uncultured Lachnospiraceae bacterium | reverse complement strand
TACGGTACTGGCGCATCTCATGAGCCAGATCATCACCAACAACTGCAATGTGGTTATCCTCCAGAATCTTGAGGAATGCCTGCGGCTCTGCGGTAATACCGGTCAGGATCACACGCTTTCCATCAAATGCTGCTTCCGGAAGCTCTGCCAGACTCTGGTTGATCTCCCGTACCACTTCCAGATGCTCTGCCTTGGTCATGAACCAGGCACTCTTGAATACATCATGGCGTACACTCGGGGTAATCAGGTCCAGATGCTTGTTGGCCAGTTCCGCAAAGGTTCTCATTTCCTTATTATGAGCGTTGTAAACCTCGATGCTGGCCTGCATGGCTTCTTCCGTGACAGAAACCTGATATACTTCCTCAATGGTTTCTTTTACATAACGGAACTCCTCCGTCAGATATTCCTCTGCAGCCTTCAGCCCGCGGTTCTGGGTCAGGGTGAATGGGATAGTCACGATGTCTTTGACGCCGGTCTTGAAATCCTGTGTGATGCAGCGAAGGGTATCACACATGGTCGGGATCATGACGGCCTTCACGCCCTTGTAGGCACCGGAAAGTCCCATCTCCATGCAGGACTGCATAATCGGACATGCAAAGGGTACCAGATACTGTTTGGCCAGAGTAAACTCGGTCTGAGCGCCCCACATTCCAAGCGGGACAATTCCTGCTGCGTCTGCAATTACCTCAGGGGTATAGATCGGGAAACATCCGATCACCTGTTTTCCTTCTGCTAAATAATGATCAAGCTGCTGTTTCGGATTTGCTGCAATTTCCTGAAGTTTCTTTAAATTACTATTTAAATCAGCCATTGCGTACTTCCTCCTTATGTTTTCTCATCATCTCGGCAAATGCCTCGATTCTGGTCTCGAACTGTGCCTCACTGAAGTTACGGAAATCTGCCTGGTCTCCGTCGAATGCCATATACGGCAGGTTGCCGCATGCCTCGGAAACTGCTTTCATCAGCGCTCTCTGCTGACAAACCATAACCTTACATGCACGATTTACATGATAGATCGTGCCGTCTACATGGAATTTCTCATTCCACTCTTTTCTTCTGCGCACGCTCTCATCGATCAAAATGTTGTTGGAACTGGTAAAGGAGTACGCTCTTGCAAGGCTCTCAATGTCGCCCGGGGTGTAATCCAGGGACCAGGCCCGTGCATAAGCCGTAGCTACCAGGTTGATGCCATATTTTTTCAGGGTCTTTAAGTTGTGGGAAAGGTACGGCCAGCATGCAATTCCCTCCCAGAAGATACGGAACTCTTCTTTGGCCGGGTAGGTGGAAGTACCATTCTTGATGTGTTCCTCGGTCTCTGCGATCAGCTGGCGAAGTACGTCTCCGGTCTCTTTTCTGCCGCGGGAAAATACCATCGGTCCCATGTAGTTAAACAGATCAAAGCCGCTGATCGGGCTCGGCTCTATAGCCAGATAGTCTGCAACCTGCTCCCACAGCGTACGGTTCTCAGTAGAAATCCGCATAATCTCCGCAAAGCGGTCCTGATCCCAGGTGGTTCCGGTATAAGCAGCCAGATCCTCAATTACCTTCTCGATCTGTGCCTTTATGTACTGTACACGGGAATCGGTAACGCCCCATTTGTGGTTGTAGGTCATATCGATCATAAAGATCGGAATATTGTATTTCCGTCCAATAACCTCAAACCATTTGGTGATCTCGTTACAGCCATTATTTGCTACCAGAAGGAAATCCGGCTTTGCCATGTTGCTGGCTTCGCAGAAAA
>CAKRWX010000514.1 GCA_934418055.1 uncultured Lachnospiraceae bacterium | reverse complement strand
ATATCTGCATTTGGAATCTTAAGAAAAAAGTTTCCTTTCTTCATAAAACGATGACAATTTGGACACAATTTTATTGTTCAATAGGAGTGGCTGTGGAGATAGACACAGTTACAGATCGCATATGCATCAGCAGCCGGAAATGCTTTCAGATCGAGGAAAAACAGATTTCGTCTGCTGAAAAAAGAAAGGTTGGTTAAAATGAAAAAAAGAGCATTGATTATGATGAGCACCGCAATGGTCATGGTATTTGCAGCAGCTTGTTCTTCAAAAAATACCCCATCTGCTACAGCAAGCGAGACAACGGCTGCAGTGGCAGAGACAACACAGCAGGAGACCACAAAGGCAGAAAGCACAGCCGCAGCTGCTACAGAGAATTCGAACACGGATGAGGCAAAGGATTCAGAGGAATCGAAGGCAGATTCTGCCGCAGATCAGGAAGAAGCAAGCATGACAGGCACGATTAGTGACATTAAGGATTTCATGTTTACCATCACATTTGATGGTCAGGATTACGGCTTCAGCTTTGATCAGAATGAGAAGCCGCAGGGGTTAGACAGTGTGAAGGATGGTGATACCGTGATGGTAACCTATACCGGTACGGTAAACACCGTGGATGCCTTCACCGGAAAAATCCTTTCTGTTGAAAAAGTAGACTAAGAGGAAAGTATTTGGCAGGTCTGTACAGTGAATGCGCAGACCTGCCAAACAACATTATATGATTCAGGAAGCACTGTAGGAATCTACCGTAATGGTATAGCAGCTGCTTCCTTTTTTTATTACCGTTCCATCACTCTTTTTGATGGTGACATTTTTGCCCTGGTTATCAACGATGGTACCGCTGCATACCAGTTTGGATACGCGGCTGTCACCGGTTACGGTCCAGGTGGAGGTTTTGTCGATGGTGACGTTTGCGCTGCCCTCACCGCCGTTGCCTGCGTTTGTCTCATCATCTACAATAGCGCCGGTTAAGGAGCTGCCGGATTTCATGGTGAACTCCAGAGTGCTGATGCTGTCCCAGATGATATCTCCTTTCATATCCTGCTCTGTCGCGGTAAAGATGCAGTCTGCGCCGTTGCTTCCGCTCTTGCCCCAGCCGCGTTTGTTGGCATTTCCGGTGCATTTTAAGAAGAAGTCGTTGCTGTCAGAGTAGGTCATCTTTACATTATTTAAAGAGAAGGTACTCTCGGTGTTGGTGGTGTAGAACATGCCGCCGTTTTTGGAGGTCAGGCTGCCGCCGGTCATGTCAAAGGTGCTGTTGCCGATCTCGGAGTCACCGGACATGCTCTGGTACAGAATGACGGTCCAGTCACAGTCGTTCTGCTCGTTATCCGGGATGTTTCCGGTTAAGTCACAGTCGGTGAGCTTTAAGGAGTTGAGTCCCTCAATACAGACGGCTTCCGCACCGGTCGCGGTCAGAGTTGCATCATTGATGGTGATGTCCGCGGTGCAGTAAACGGCCGGGGAACCGCTTCCGTTGGAGGTGTAGGTGCCGCCGTTTACCGTCATGGTGCCGCCTCCGCGGTCACTGCGGATGGCTGCGGAAGACTCACCGGAGGTCTCCACAGTCAGATTTTCTGCGTGAAGCGTTCCGCCGCCTGCCACATGGATGCCGCCGGAGGTGTCCTGTTTGGTGGTAATGGTGGTGTCAGAGATATTCACAGTGCCATCTCCATAAGCGAAGACGCCTGCGCCGCCCTTGGAATCGGTGGTGATGGTGCCGCCGTTTAAATTTGCGGTACCATC
>CAKRWX010000513.1 GCA_934418055.1 uncultured Lachnospiraceae bacterium | reverse complement strand
GATTTCGGTCAATCAAAAGCATACACGATGAAGCAGTAAGTAGAGTTCGTGAGAACCTATATTATCTCGATGTGCGTCTATTTACACACATTTTGAGTGGCAGGAAAACTGAATATGGAAGATACGAAAGAAGATAAAACATCACCAGTTTCTAAGTTCTTTACAGCGCTGGGAGTTGCGCTGTGCCTCATTCTTACTCCGATCTTAATTCTTAATTGTACCCTGATTGCGAAAAGTTATCTGAATAAAAACGCAGTACCTGATGTGGGCGGCTACAGTCCCATGTTAGTGTTATCGGACTCTATGTTTCCAAACATTCAGGCGGGAGACCTGATCATCTGTAAAAAAACGAACCCCCAAAACATAAAAACAGGAGATATCATTTCCTTTTTTGATCCAACCAGCAACAGCAGCAGTGTAGTCACGCATCGCGTCGTAGAAATTCAAACCAAAGAAGACGGAAGTCTTGCGTGGATCACCCGAGGCGATGCCAATAACGCGGACGATTCCAACCCTGTACCGGCAGAAAATCTGGTGGGTATCTACCAGAGAAGAATTCCCAAGCTGGGAAATGCTGCCATGTTCATGCAGACCACAAAAGGCCTGATCGTATGTGTGGTTATTCCAATCTTACTCCTGGTCGGATTTGACTTTATACGCCAGGCAGTATACGAACGCCGCAGAAAGAAAGACACCGATGCCCTGCTGGCAGAACTGGAAGCACTCAGGGCAGAGAAGGAAAAGAATAAATAAGATTCTACTTCACCGGAGTCACGCCGGCGAATTTGAATAAAATAAAACGTGCAGAAGCCTCCACTATGAGACATGGCGAAGGGCAAGCACAGGCGAAAGAGCCGTTTGGGAATCTTAGGAGATAGGTCTGAAAAAGAGAAAGGGGAGTTACACATGAAAAAACACAATGTAATGAGAGTTGCCTCCGCAATGGCAGTTGTAACACTGCTGAGCAGCAGTCTGATCAGTGGAACGCTGGCGAAGTATGTGAGTACAAAAACGAGTACAGGAGATGTAGCTACGGTAGCAAAATGGTCGGTTAAGGCGGGCAGCGATAATTCTGCTTTAAATGATATTACTGGTACAGATAGCTGGACATTTGATGTGTTTAATACTGTGTATGACACAAATGGAACAAGTACGGAAACTGATGTTGCAGGAGGGAAAATCGCACCTGGCACTTCCGGATATGTGGATTTATATGTAAAGAATGATTCAGAAGTCACAGCAACATATAATATTGGATTTAAAAGTACTAATAATGGCGAGATTCCGTTAAAGTATGCGATTGCAGCAATTTTGGGTGGCAATGCAAAAAGACCAGCAGATGATGATGAATGGACGGATAATATTTTAACACTTACAAAGTCGAGTAATCTTGGAGCCGGAGCAGAGACAGTGGGTTACAGATTGTATTGGAAATGGGATTTTAACAATAGTATGGATGCGGAGGATACCGCTTTAGGCATTGCCGGTACCGCAACCACAACCGTTACCGCAACCGTCACCGCAACCCAGGTCGACTAACCCATCCTTCATCTACCCCGCAGCCTAATCGCTGCATTGCATCATTCATCCTCCGCGCCCGCCCCGCCGTGACCGGGGCGGCGCAGGATGAATCAGTTTCTTTCTTTATGCAGTTTCCGGACTTACCCATTCTGAAAACTGCATAAGTAAAGAAACGAAAGCAGGAACGCCTATGAGAATAGAACCCAATCGCCAGGAGCAGGAA
>CAKRWX010000512.1 GCA_934418055.1 uncultured Lachnospiraceae bacterium | reverse complement strand
CATGAGTACCAAGTTGCAGATTTCTGGATTGACATTTTCTTATGAGAACAGAAAAATTTTAAATGAAATGGATTTCCAGGTAAAGGAAGGGGAGTTTGTGAGCCTGCTTGGCCCCTCAGGCTGTGGTAAATCAACGCTTTTGAAGCTGCTGACTGGTGTGATCAAGCCGGAAGCGGGACAGATTCTGGTGGATGGGGAAGAAATCCACGGTATCACGGAGCATTTTGCCTATATGCCCCAGAACGACCTGCTGTTTCCGTGGAAGACCATTCTGGAAAATGTCTGTCTCTACGCCAGAATCCACGGCGGGGTAGAAGAGATGCGGAAAGCAGCCACAGACCAGATGGAATCGTTTGGCTTAAAAGGATATGAAAATGAGTATCCGTCTGCATTGTCCGGCGGTATGCGTCAGAGAGCGGCTTTCCTCCGGACGCTGCTGTGTCATGCGGATATTTTACTGTTGGATGAGCCATTTGGTGCCCTGGATGTAATCACCAGGGGCGAGATGCAGGACTGGCTGTTAAGTGTCCGAGAGAAAATGAACCGGACGGTGCTGTTAGTCACTCACGACATCGATGAGGCCATTTATCTGTCTGACCGGATTCTGGTATTGGACCGGAATACGGGAAAGATCAGTTCTGAGACGGTGATTACGGAACAGAACCGGAGCAGGGACTGGCTGTATAGCCAGGGAGAACTGCGGCAGAAAATTTATCGGCAGATTATGGGTGAGAAGGAAAAGCAAGGAAAATAGAAAGCAGGAAATCAATATGAGACATTACCCAGTGACAGACGCTCACGCCCATGTAAAGACCAAGGCAGAGGCGCTGGAGCGGATGAAAGATGGAATTCCAACTATGGTCTGTGGAACAGACCCGGAAGATGCCAGATGGGTGATGGAGATTTGTCACATGCCGGAGGCGGAAGGAATTCTGCTTCCGGTTTTTGGTCTCCATCCATGGCATGCAGATCAATGGAATGTGGAGGATATGATGCCGTATCTGGAAAAGTGCCGGGTGATCGGAGAGATCGGCATGGACAGCTTGTGGTGCGATGTGCCTTTGGAACGGCAGAGAGAAGTGCTGGAAAAGCAGCTTCAGCTGGCTGCGGAGTGGAAGAAACCGGTGGTACTGCACACGAAAGACCAGGAACGGGAGATTCTGGAGCTGATCCGGCGATATCCCAACACCTATCTGGTCCATTGGTATTCGGCAGACCATGATTTAGACGGTTATCTGGACCTGAATTGTTATTTTTCTATCGGACCGGATGTGGTGTGGAATCCAGCAGTGCAGCAGGTGGCAGGAAGCGTTCCAGAGAACCGGATTCTGTTGGAGACCGATGGCATGGACGCAGTGAAGTGGGCCTGGGAAGAAGGAGAGAAGAGAAAAACGCAGGATCAGAAAAAAATGCAAAATCAGCAGAAGGGATCCATAAAAGTGAAAAATTCCCTTTACGCAACCGCCCGCATGGCTGCCAAATTGAGAAAATGTTCTCCAGAAACATTGATCGCTCAGACCACCGACAATTTTTTCACATTTTTGGGGAATTCTTATTGAAACAAGTTGACAAATAAATAACAAAGTGGTACAGTTAGTTTATGAGTTAAACAAACAAACTCCGGAGATGTGTAAATTCATAAAAAGGTCCTGCTGACAGGGTAAATTCCGGCAGCAGGACTTCAAAAAGTTTAGATAGTTTAAGAGTTAAACAAACGGAGAAGAGTGGAAATGAGAGAGAAAGAGT
>CAKRWX010000511.1 GCA_934418055.1 uncultured Lachnospiraceae bacterium | reverse complement strand
ATCTCATCCAGAAAGTATGCCAGTTCCTGATTACCTTTTTCCATGTTCTGGATCAAGGTCGAAACCATCTTACGGATCTGTTTTAATGAACACCGGTCGGCAAAATTACGGAACGCCTCCATGTCTGAGGCACCATTGGCAATCTCAGCAGAAGCAACTCGCATCTCCTGATAAATCGCCCGGTCACTTCCTTCTGAAGTTTTCACCCAGGCTTCTCTCATGACCATACCAGAATTCACCAGCAGTGCCATTTTGGATAATACCTGCGGAAGATCCATCAAAAGTTCTTCACGGCGTGCCTCCAGGCGGTCATTGATCTCATTCTCCAGATACCGGATCAACAACACAACCACACAGACACCAATAATCAGCATCTGGGCATTATCAGCCAGAGCTGCCAGCACCACAGTCAGAGGCGTCAAAGTCAGGATGTATGTAAATACAGCCCCGCGATCAATATAATAGTAATACTCTGCGTATTTTCTTCCTTTGACTTCCGAAATCTCCTTTATTCTCTGTAATCCCCTTTTGCTGTGCAGATTATAGTGGACCTGGTTCATAAATCCCATACCAATAAAGAATAACTCCGGCATTTTATAATCATCTGGTGATAAATTCGCAATATAAGCGTCAAACGTATGGTGATATTTCAGATACAAAAATATCCAGAATAACACCAGTGGCGTCGCCACCACCATGGAAATCACCTGAAACCAGTCTGTCATCACGTTGTCCCCCTTATACCTTAATATCCACAATTTTTCTGCCGATCACATAAGCCGCGCCAAAAATTCCAAGTGCGACCAGTTTCGCAATAAAATTGTAAACACCTGCCATTCCTGAGGACGTGGTTCCCAGTCCCTTCATGGCGATCATGATCACCAGCGGCATACACATCATTACATTTAACTCATTCTGGGAACCAGCAATCATGGTCTGGATTTCCATCTCCACCTCGATTTTATCGTTAATCATGCCTCTGGACTCTGCTACCACCTGTTTTAAGTTGCCGCCCTTCCGGTTGCAGACTTCAAAGACATTGGCAAAGCTGTCCACATCATCCAATCCGCTTCTCTGTGCGAAATTCAAGAGCAGATCCTCAATATTGTAGTTATGCTGAAGTCCAACATTGACCATCTGCACCTCTGCCACAATATCCGCATTTTCTCCATACAGATTTGACATTTCTTCTAAGGCATCAGCAAATGCAGATGTGGTAGTCTGCCCGGCAGAATAGGAAGCAGTCAACGCCTCCAGCAAATCCTTGAACTGCAATAGCAGCCGCCTCTGCCGCTGTTTTTTGCAAAATTCCTCAAATGGTTTTTGTGCCACAATCACTAAAATCACGGAAAGCACCGCTGCCATCACCAGATTTTCAAAAAACACATAACCAACTGCCACGCCCAGGACGATACCAATTCCTGCTGCCTTCAGCCTGTCCATCACTGTCATATGGTAAATATGGTAATCATCACCCATTCCCATAATTCCAGGAATCGGTTCCTGCTTTTTTGTCGTTTTTTTCGGTTTTTGCTGTTTTGGCTGCTTTTCCGGCTTTTTCTTTCCAAACATGCCTTGTCCCCCTAAATCTCCTCGTAGTAACCCATCATCTTTAGTTTCATATCATTTTTCATCTTATTTTTCGTCCGCACCAGATGACCAGATACCTTCTGTAAGGTACTGGTCTCATCCTCCTCAAAAACATAAAGAGGATTTAATACAATCTCTCCATTCTCGTAACCACATACC
>CAKRWX010000510.1 GCA_934418055.1 uncultured Lachnospiraceae bacterium | reverse complement strand
GCTGTGACAAGAGGAATAAACACCAGAAAACGCCCTACACCACCTGCTTCAAACAGGATTTCAGATCATCCTCCGCATTACTGATCGGCTTCAGATCAAAGGTGTCTACCAGATACTGCAGCACATTGGGACTTAAAAACGCCGGAAGAGTCGGCCCCAGATAGATTCCGCGGATTCCAAGGCTTAACAGCGCCAGCAGATCCGCCACCGCCTTCTGCTCATACCAGGAAATGATCAGCGACAGCGGCAATGCATTCACATCGGTTTCAAAGGCATCCGCCAGCGCCGTGGCAATCTGGATGGCGGAATACACATCGTTGCACTGTCCCACATCTAAAAGTCTTGGAAGTCCTGCCACCTCTCCGAAATCCAACTTATTAAATCGGTATTTCCCGCATGCCAGCGTCAGGATCACGCAGTCCTCCGGCACCATCTGGGAAAATTCGGTGAAATAGTTTCTTCCGGGTCTGGCGCCGTCGCAGCCGCCGATCAGGAAGAAATGGCGCACTTTTCTGCTCTTTACTGCGTCCGTAATAGCATCCAGATATTGAAACGCCTCTGCGTGACCAAATCCCGTGAGAATCTCTTTTGGCTCCTGGTCCTCCGGATAACCACCCAGCTCCAGGGCTTTCTCGATCACCGGGCCGAAATCCTTCCAGCCATTTTCATCCTTCGGAATAAAGGTCACGCCTTCCCAGCCCACCACATTGGTGCTGAAGATCCGGTCCTTATAAGAATCCCTTGGCCGCATGAGGCAGTTGGTGGTCATCAGAACTGCTCCCGGCAGATGGTCAAATTCCTTCTGCTGGTCCTGCCATGCCCCGCCGAAATTGCCCACCAGATGTGGGTATTTTTTCAGGCCGTCATAGCCGTGGGACGGAAGCATTTCCCCATGGGTGTAGATGGAGATTCCCATGCCCTTCGTCTGCTCTAAAAGCATCTCCAGATCTTTCAGATCGTGTCCGGACACCACAATAAACGGGCCTTTTTTCATCCGCACATTTACTTTATGGAGGGACGGATTGCCATACCGCTCTGTGTTAGCCTCATCTAACTTTTTCATCACCTCAATGGCCATTTCCCCGGTACGCATGGTCAGGCGGATCAGTTCTTCTACCGTCAGCCGGTCATCGGTGATTGCCTCCAAAGCCTGAATATAGAAATCATCCACCTGGTCGCTGTAATACCCCAGTTCCCTGGCCTGGTGCCCGTAGGCGCTGATTCCCTTTAACCCGTAAAGCACCGTCTGACGCAGGGAACGGATATCCGGATCCAGTTCCTTGTCATACATGATTCCAGCGATCGGTGCATCCTTTAGCATCTCCGTTTTGTCCTCCGGAAGCTGATAATCCGCCTGTGCTGTGGGGTTGTCCATTTCCGCCACCCATTTCCCTAACTGCCCCCGCAGTTCTTCCTTGATCTTCTGGGACTGCCGCAGCAGCTTTACATGAACCTCTGCGTCAAAGTTCACGTTGGTCAACGTTGTAAACAATACATTTTCAATAAAACGGACGATCTCCTTATTCATATGTTCCCCATGGTCCAGCACCACCTTGCCATAGCAGCTGATGCCCTTGATCTGATAGATCAGAAGATCCTGCAGCCCCGCTATCTCCGGTGTCTTGCCGCAGACACCCATTTTCGTGCAGCCTTTGCCGTTGGCGGTCTGCTCACACTGGTAGCAGAACATCTCATAATCCAGATCCATGTTATTGCCCATATCCATACCTCCTGGTGTTTTTTGTATACAGCCAGCCATCCTTACAGATTCGT
>CAKRWX010000509.1 GCA_934418055.1 uncultured Lachnospiraceae bacterium | reverse complement strand
AGGTATGATGCAGAATGCAGAGGAAAACAGAGCCAGAAAATCTGAATCAGGCACAGCCACCGAGAAAACAGGAGAGGAAGATCAGGAGGAAACGCAGTGATGAAAGTGATTGGACATATTCGGACGGATTTCCCCAGTAAATTCGGAATTCCCCGTCAAAGCGGTCTTATTGACGGCTTAAAAGGAAAGATCATCCTGGAACCAGAATACCGTAATCCTCAGGTCTATAAAGGAATCGAAGAATTTTCCCACATCTGGCTTCTCTGGGAGTTTTCCGAGGCCAAAAAGGAACACTGGTCGGCCACCGTCAAACCCCCAAGACTGGGCGGCAAGACGCGCATGGGCGTTTTCGCCACCAGAGCCCCCTTCCGTCCCAACAACATCGGCCTTTCCTGTGTAAAATTAGACCGTGTAGAAATGGATGAGAAAGACGGCTCGGTGCTATGGGTGGCAGGTGTCGATCTGTTAGATGGAACCCCAATCTATGACATCAAGCCATACATTCCACTGACGGACTGTCATCCAGAAGCGTCAGAAGGTTACACCAAAGAGACCAAGATCCATGAATTAAAAGTAGAATTTCCAGAAGAACTGCTAAACCAGTACCCAGAAGAAAAACGCCAGGCGGTACTGGGAATTTTGGCCCAAGACCCAAGACCAACCTATTTCCAGGACCCGGAGCGGGTGTATGGTGTGCCATTTGCGGGATTTGATGTGAAGTTTAAAGTGGATGGGGATACGCTGGTGGTGTGTGGGCTGGAGCGATTGGACACCAAATAAAGAAAAACGCAGGAAAGAGAAATTTGTCAATTTCTCAAAACCAAACACGTCTTGTACTTCCAGACAGATTTGCGTATAATGAACGCAGATAAAAACATTTTTCCGAGGTGGGAGGACGTACTGAATATGAAATATAATTTACCAGATCGGATATTGAGAGAACTTTCATCTTTTGCCCAGCAACATTCCATTTCTAAAATTATACTGTTCGGTTCCCGCGCGCGAGGCACGAATACAGAACGAAGTGATATTGATATTGCTGTATACGGTGGAGATTTTGACAGTTTTTATTGGGATGTGAAGGAAAAAACGCATACTCTCCTGATGTTTGATATTATACAGGCAGATGCACCAATTTCAGATGAACTAAAAAAAGAGATTGAAAAGGACGGTGTTGTGATCTATGAAAAAGCTTGATAACTTTGCGAACTGTCTGGCGATCTTAGCAGGTGCGGATTTTAAGATGGCAGAAACCAACGATATCTACCGAACAGGGATTATCGGACAATTTAACCTTACCTTTGAACTTGCATGGAAATCATTGCAGGAGGTCATGAAAAGACATGGTGTGGTAGAGGCTTCTACTGGATCTCCACGTGAAATTCTACAGCTTGCCTATAAAATTGGATTTATCAATGATGCTGAAACCTGGTTACTCATGTTAAAGAAGCGCAATACCTCTGTTCATATCTATAATGAAGAGGAAATAGATGAGTTGATCCTGCTGATACGTGACAGTTTTATTCCTGCTTTTACTGCTCTCAAGGATACCCTTGTCAAGAAGCTGGAGGAAGTGGAAAGTGATTGGGGGTAAGAACAATCAAGAGCTGGCGAGGTATTTTCATGAAAAGAATCCTATGCATAATAATGGTTTGTATCTTATGTTTTGCTCTTGCAGGCTGTAAAAAGATTTATAAAGGTACGGATGAACTGATAGAAAAAGCCAGAGAAGAAATTCCAATTTCCGATGCCGATACGATTAATATGCAGTAT
>CAKRWX010000508.1 GCA_934418055.1 uncultured Lachnospiraceae bacterium | reverse complement strand
CTCATGCCCAACGCAGTACGGCAGGCACTGAGAAGGTAAGGAACCAGTGCCGGCAGATAGATGAAACGGATTCGTTTCCAAAGTGGAAGCCGGAATATCGCTGCCATTTCCAGAAGCTTTTGATCGGTGCTTTCCAGTCCGGAGATGGTATTGACATAGATCACCGGGAGAACCACGATAAAAGCAATGAAAATGGAAAGGTTGCGGGAACCGGCCCAGATCAGGGCGAGGATCACAAAGGATGCCACGGGAACGGATTTGAAAAAGAGCATAGGAGGCTCCAGAAGCTCTTTCACAAAGGGAATGTGGTATGCAAGGCTGCCAAGAAGCAGACCAATCATAAATGCAGTTAAAAATCCGATGCTGATCCGCAAAAATGATTGATAAATAGAGATCCAGAAATCACCGGAGGGCAATAGCCCCCACAGGGTCTGCAGGGCCGCTATGGGCCCTACAAGCATGATGGGATTATGGATGAATGTGGCAGTGATCTGCCAGATTCCAAGCCATAAAAGAATGATCGATAGTTTTTTCCAATTATTCATGAATATAATAGAATCCTTCGTCAGGAAGCTGTCCGCCGATGGAGGACGGGTCCTGGTCAAACAGTACGCTTAAGTAACCGGATACCTTGGTCTGCATATCTGCACCATCAATGTAAGTGATGCTGCAGTAAGGGATCGCTTTTGCGGCGATCGGAGCTTTCTCGATGATTCCGGCATCAGCCACTAACTGGGCGGTTTCTTCTACATTGGCATTGGCAAATGCAGCAGATGCTTCATGCTCTTTTAAGAAGGTATCAACTGCGTCAGCCTGATCCTCGATCACGTCCTTGCGGCATACGGTAACGCCGGTCACCAGGGCGCTGCCATTTTCCGGCTGTGTCTTTTCCCATTCTTCTGTAAGATTTAAGACCATTTTCAGATTCTCATTCTGTGCCATGGCAACGGTTACGAAAGGCTGCGGCAGTAAGCCGATGGCGTCTGGCTGTTCCTTTAAGACAGCAGCTACCTCAGTAGCCTCAGATTTATATTCGATGGTCAGATCATCGGAAGTCATACCGTTCGCACTTAATAAATACTGGAGTACATAATCCGGAGTAGTTCCTTTTCCGGTCATATATAAAGTTTTGCCCTTTAAATCAGCGATGCTCTGGATAGAATCATCAGCGGCAGCCACGTAGAGAACGCCCAGGGTGTTGATATCGATCACCTCTATGCCCTGCTTGGTCTTCTGATACAGGATGCTTGCCAGGTTAGCCGGAACCAGTGCGATGTCCAGGTCGCCGGATACCATCTGTGCAGCCAGTTCGGAAGCCCTTAGAAGCCTTGTCCATCAGGGATACCAGACCCATGGTGGTTGGTCCCTTTAAAGAACCGATGTGAAGAACGGCCTCGTCAGAAGCGCCTTCTGTGGAAGCTGCTTCTGCAGTTGTCTCAGCTGTGGTCTCTTCAGCAGTGGTTTCTGCGGCGGAAGTCTCCGGTGCGGCAGTTTCAGTGGCAGCGGTGGTCTGAGTCTTGTCTGCGGGAGCGCATCCAGCCAGAGACGCTGCGGTCATGGCACATGCCATGAGCATTGCAAGTGTTTTTATCATGAATGATTCATCTCGTTCTGTACCGCCTTTTCTGTTAGAAAATTCTTTCAGATTAGCGCGGCCATCGCCATTATAACATAGAAATTCAAATTGATAAATAGCGGGTTACATGAGATAATGATAATAAGCAAAGCCATGCAGAAGTCAACTACCCATCACCTAAAGGTAATGGGCTTGTAACTGCCC
>CAKRWX010000507.1 GCA_934418055.1 uncultured Lachnospiraceae bacterium | reverse complement strand
GGGAACATCAGCCCAATACTGATTTAACCATCCAGGGCAAATTAGAGTCGGTTCTGTCTCTGATGACGGGAACGGAGGTAGAGGTGATTGGCGCAGGCCGTACCGATGCCGGCGTTCACGCCAAAGGAATGGTGGCCAACGCCCATTTTGAGACGGACAAGACTCCAGAGGAAATCTGCCAGTACATGAACCGTTATCTGCCGGAGGACATCTGTGTCACGGAGGTCCGTGTGGCTTCCGACCGTTTCCACAGCCGCTATAACGCCATGGGGAAAACTTATTGTTACACCTGCTATGCTGGAGATTTAAAGCCGGTATTTAACCGCAAGTATGTTTATGTCCTGGATCAGGCTCCGGATGTGGAGCAGATGCAAAAAGCAGCGGAATATCTCATGGGAACCCATGATTTTGCCAGCTTCTGCAGCAATCCGAAAATGAAGAAATCCACAGTTCGTGAGGTGGATTCCATCGAGATCGTCCAGAAAGGCGCATTTATCAACTTTACCTATCATGGAACTGGATTTTTACAGCATATGGTCCGGATTCTGACAGGAACCCTTCTGGAAGTTGGATATGGAAAGCGGACTCCAGAGTCCATGGAAGATCTGATTTTCGCCAAAGACCGGAAACAGGCGGGCTTCACGGCTCCGGCTAAGGGACTGTGTCTGATGAAAGTGGATTACAGCAAGGTGAACTGATATGAAGATCCTGATTGTGGAGGATGAAAAACTTCTGGCGGATTCCATCAGGCTTTTATTGGAGAAGCATGGATTCGAAGCGGATGCAGTCTATGATGGAGACACCGGGGATATGTATGTGAGACAGGGAATCTACGATCTCCTGATTCTGGACGTGATGCTTCCAGGAAAAAATGGTTACGATCTGGCCAGACAGGTGCGGAAGGATCATTTAGGCGTGCCGATCCTGATGCTGACGGCAAAATCGGAGCTGGAAGACCGGATCACCGGATTGGATTCTGGCGCAGATTACTACCTGACCAAACCATTTGATACCAGGGAACTGCTGGCATGCGTCCATGCGCTTCTCAGAAGACAGGGAGCAGATGTGAATGAGATCACCTTTGGGAAGACCTCCCTGGATCTGGATTCTGCCACTCTGCGGTGCGGAGAACATTCTGTCCGGCTGTCGGCCAAGGAATTTGAGATCATGCGCTTTTTACTTCAAGAGGGGGAACGGAATCTCTCGAAAGAAATGATCTTATCCAAGGTCTGGGGGTACGATTCGGATGCAGTGGAAAATCACGTGGAGGTCTACATCGGATTCTTAAGGAAAAAACTGACTGCCATTGGTTCTGACATTCGCATTGAATCTGTCCGCAGACTGGGATACCATCTGGAGGCGGAACATGATTAAAAAACTAAGAATGAAATTTGTGGCGGTGAATATGACTATTGCTACGGTGATGCTCTGCGTAATCCTGGGAATGGTTTATTCCTTTACCAGAGGCGGATTGGAGCGGGAGAGCCTGAATATGATGTATAATATCGCCTCTCATCCCATCGGTCTTGGCACGCCGGATATTCCAGGTGAGGATGTGCGGCTGCCTTATTTTAAGATCCAGCTGGGACCGACCGGGGAACTGATTACGGCAGGAGGCGGTTATTATGATTTGACGGACCAGGAATTTCTGAAAAATCTGATCGATACCGCTTTAAAATCCCAGAAAAATTTTGGCGTGTTAAAGGAATATAAGCTGCGGTATTACCGGATGGATGATCTGCTGAACCATTGTATCGTATTTGCGGATATGTCCAGTGAGCTGACCACGCT
>CAKRWX010000506.1 GCA_934418055.1 uncultured Lachnospiraceae bacterium | reverse complement strand
TCACCATGCGGGAGGCAAAGCCATCGTCATCCATGTATTCATAGTAGCAGACATCATCCTGGGACATGACAAATGCCTGTTTTCCTTCAGGAAGAAGAATCTCTCCTTTTTTCAGGACAGTCTGTCCATTTTCATCGGTGGTTTCGTAGGCAATGTCATGGAGACGCACCAGCACGAAACCTTTATCATACATAGACTGTAAAATCTTTAAGAATTCATCTTTGGTGGTCATCACCTGGTTGTAACCGCGTTCATCCTTGTCTCCATCAAATGCTTTGTCTTCATCCATGATCAGAGTATGGAAAAATACGTGGGTGATCTTATTCAGATCATAAGGAACCAAGTTTTCTTTGGCCTGTTCGTAACTGGTAATTGCCTCTGCGTATTCCGGGTGCTGGTCATAATCAGAGGCGCTTTTTAGTAATTCCATGGCCTTGTCATAATCATAACCGGCGGCGATGAAGTTAGCCTGTTCTAACAGAGTGGCGTTGGAAACTGTATTGCCGCCAGAGGTTTCCGTCCCGGAATTTTGAGAGTCAGAGACGGAATCACTGTCGGAACTGCCATCGGAACCATTTACCGAACCGGAAACGGTCACTCCCTGCTCATTTTCAGGAGTTTTGCCGGAACTCATCTTCCGAAACTGCCGGATCCCGATAAAAATACCGCATCCGACTACCGCCACCAGCAAAAGGATCAAAAGAAGAATCGGAATGCGGTTACGCCGACGCCGTCGTCTGCGAAAAGAATAGTTTGATTTGCGAATGTTGCTCCTTCTGTGGGAACTGCGGGAAGGACTTCCGCTATAATAATCCATCATGGTCACCTCTTAAGAATATTTGTTAAAAATAGTATAACATAGAGCGTCAGATGGTGTAAATGAGAAGCAGAGGAAATTAAGAAAATTGACAACTGTTTGGCAGATCTGTGCTGGCTGTAAGGAAGAGGATTGGAAGATGCGGAATCCATAGGAAGATTGGAATAAAATGGAATGGATTCTCCATAGATTATGAAGAGAAACACATAATTGAGGGGAAACTATGAATCAGTTTATGTGCCGTGTTCTGGCGTGGATCATCGCCCTTGTGGTCAGCAGCGGAGTGGTGCAGACGGAGGCCCCGGCGGGACCGGAAATATCAGCGCCGTCGGCGGTATTGATGGAGGCGTCCACCGGCCAGATCATTTATGAGAAAAATGGGGAAGAGCAGAGAAGTCCGGCCAGTATCACGAAGATCATGACGCTGATCCTGATCTTTGACGCCATTGACAGCGGAAAAATCAGCTTGTCGGACCAGGTGGTGACCAGCGCTTACGCCAAATCCATGGGTGGTTCCCAGGTGTTTCTGGAGGAGGGGGAAATGCAGACCGTGGAGACCCTGATCAAATGCATCGTGATTGCATCGGGAAATGACGCGTCGGTGGCTATGGCGGAGTACATAGCGGGAAGTGAGGAGGAATTTGTCCGCCAGATGAATGAGCGGGCCAAGGAACTTGGCATGAAGGACACGAATTTTGAGGACTGCTGTGGTCTGACGGATTCTTCGACCCATGTGACCACGGCCAAGGACATTGCCATCATGTCCAGGGAGCTGATCACCAGATATCCGCAGATCCACAATTATTCCACCATCTGGATGGAAAATATCACCCATGTGACGAAACAGGGTACCAAGGAGTTCGGCCTTTCTAATACCAATCGACTGCTTAAAATGGCGACCAATTTCCGGGTGACCGGGTTAAAGACCGGTTCTACATCCACAGCGAAATACTGTTTGTCTGCCACGGCAGAAAA
>CAKRWX010000505.1 GCA_934418055.1 uncultured Lachnospiraceae bacterium | reverse complement strand
AAAGCAGGAAACATAGAAGCGGCTATCGCTCCGTGTCTCCTGCTTTTCTCTTTCTCATAAAATCATTATTTTTCGTATTTTTCTATCAGGCACTGATGCACTTTCGTTTTTTTATCATAATTTACCGCTACGAGAAGAATTTCTCCGGTATAGGCCCTCAGAGAATCTGGATAATGTTTTTCTTTTATCTGCTGCATTGCCGTCCTGGCACTTTTATTCCATTTTAATTCCACTACCATAGCAGGATAATCCTGTATATATTCTGGTTTTGGAATAAAAACAAAATCCGCAAAGCCCCTCCCTGTCGGTAATTCCCGGACTGGTTTAAAATAATACTGCATCGCACTCAGGTACGCAATTGAGAGCACACTGCTCAAAGAATTTTCATTATGATACTGAATGGCAGACGCATAATCCATATGGATCTTTTCTATCTGCTCTGCCACAGTTTCTGCATCCATGTCCAGCGTTGCATCCAGCAAAACCACTGATTCCCTCTGAAATTCCAGAAACTCATTCCATTTTTTCCTCTGTGTTGCTTTGATTAATTCCTGACGGATTTCCTCATTCGGAACAAATGCACGCTCTGTGTTCTGATCATAAGCCAGATACCCCAGATGAATCAGATACGTCAGAACATCATCCTTATTCGCAAAATTCACCGCATCATTCTGGAAAGTTCCCACTTGAACTTCCACCGAATTACCAGCAATCATCTCAATCAGAGCAGATTTCAAACCATCAAAATCCATATTCAGTAACGGAACAATGGCCTCATAGGATCCGGTTTCCGACCAGTAACTTTTAAACTGCCCATTCAGCATCAAAGTCACAACGGCCCTGGGGTTATAGACCTGATAATCCCCCAGCAGATATCCATCATACCACCGCTTTACTTTTTCAAAGTCTCTCTGATATTTCTCACAAAGCCTCTTTACTTCGTCTTCCGTAAAACCAACATAGGGAGCCAGTGCACCGGCAAACAGCATGGTATATTCATCAAAATTATTTAATGCCGACTGGGTCTTTACTTTTTTGATTGGAAGAATTCCTGTCAGATAAGCAAGCTGGATATATTTTGTCGGCTCCGTTCCCTTAAACAACGCACGCAAAAACCGAATATAGTCTTCCTGGATTTTCTGATTATCTGCTTCATCACGGATCAGCACATCCCATTCATCAATAATCAAAATGAATTTTCTGCCCGTTGCTCCATTCACACAGGACAATGCTTCCGGGAGAGACTTTACCTTTTCCGGAATTTCCGTTGGATAATATTCCCGCAATTCTCCTACTGTTTTTTCAGTAATATAGGAAACTACATACTCTGCCCCGCCTGCCGGTTCTATACACCACTGAATATCCAGATGAATCACATCATACTGGTTCAGATGTGTTTTAAAATCCGGTGCCTGCCCTATCGTTAATCCGGAAAACATCTCTTCTGAATCACAGCCTCTGCTGTAATATGCCGTAAGCATATTGGCCGCAATGGATTTTCCGAATCGTCTCGGGCGGCTGTTGCAGATATACCCCTGTAATGTATTCATAACTTTATTGGTGTAGGTTAATAATCCTGTTTTATCTACATAGATTTCAGAATTCACCGCAACCTGAAATGCCCCATTTCCAGGATTCACAAAAATTCCCAATGAACAAGCACCTCCCAATCCCTCGTTTTGCTCAAATACATTACATCCAGTATAACAAAAATCCCTGCAAATGTGACATACTCCCACCACTTAGCTAACGCCTGAAGTGGGGGCTTCTCGTTCGATTGCCCGATAGGGCAAAGCATAA
>CAKRWX010000504.1 GCA_934418055.1 uncultured Lachnospiraceae bacterium | reverse complement strand
GTACAGCACCGAACATTGTCCAGGCATATGCAGAGGAAATCTATTGTATCCGTGCACCGAAACTGAACCAGTTGGAGGAGATTTTTGAGCGGGTCTGCAATGTGGCGAAAGGTGCGGCTTTAATGACGGGTACGAAATTAAATATCCGGGTGGTATCGGCGTATGCCAATCTGGTGCCCAATAAGATTTTAAGCAGACTGGCCATTGACTGGTTTCATAAATTATGTCCGGTGGCTTATACCGAGGCAGAATATCAGTATGCAAAACAGTATCAGGAGGAAGAAGGACTGATTCCGATCTGGGAAGGTGTGGAGGAGCGGGAAGTAAAATTTTCCGGTTCTACGGATGTAGGAGATGTCAGCTGGAACGTTCCAACGCTATCGATTACAGCAGCTTCTATGGCGTATGGAACTGCATTACATTCCTGGAAAGCGACGGCCCAGGGGAAATCCTCTGTGGCGAAAAAAGGCATGCATCTGGCAGCTCAGGTATTGGCAGCAGTAGCAGCGGAACTGTATGAGAATCCGGAACTGGTGGAAGAAGCAAAAGAATCTTTCAGACAGGAAATTGGCAACCAGAAATATAAGAGCCTGATTCCGGAAAATGTAAATCCAGGTGATTTTTAATCTTATTTTCAGAAAGTGAGGAGCAGAACAATGGGAAAACCAGAGCAGATTCAGACATTGAAAGCCAACGGACATTATTCATCTGCAATCAAAAGCGGAGAGACGATTTATGTATCTGGGCAGTTTGCGGTAGATCCTGCAACTGGCGAGCGCAAATTCGGCACTGTTCAGGAGGAGACCAGACAGGCACTTCAGAACATTGAATTGATCTTAAAGGATGCTGGTTCTGACCGGAACCACATTTTAAAAACAACTGCTTATGTATGCAGCATGGAAGACTGGGCCAAGGTGAATGAAGTTTATGATGAATTTTTCGGAGAGTACCGGCCCAGCAGAACCATTGTGAATGCGAAAGAACTTCATTTTGGTTTTAAAGTGGAAATTGAAGCCATTGCTACAGTAAAATAGTATCACCAAGGAATTGCAATTACGACTGCGGATACGGTATAATAGAGCGGAATCAAATTCTAAAATAAAGGGAAGAAAAATCAGTGAAAGAAGTCTTTTTACACGCAACCCAGGAAGACGCAGAGCAGATTCTGCGCTTATACCGCTCCTTAGTCGGCACAGAGTGCTGTACCTGGACGGAAGATTATCCGACAGAGAAAGAAGTCGCTTATGACCTATCCAGAAATGCCCTGTTTTGTTTAAAGGATCAGGAGACCGGAAACCTGATGGGCGTCATTTCCATCGATGAGGACGCTAATGTGGAGGTTATGGATTGCTGGTCAGAGGCGTTGAAGCCGTCGCGGGAACTGTCCAGAGTGGCAGTGGTTCCAGAATACCAGAATCAGGGTGTGGCTGGACGACTGATGACTTACGCCATGGAAGAACTGAAAAAACAGGGAAATAAAGGCGTTCACCTGCTGGTATCCAAGACCAACGAAAAGGCGCTCCGGGTTTATGGAAAGCTGGGATTTGTGTCTGTGGGAGAATGTCAGCTGTATGGGTGTGATTTCTGGTGTTATGAGAGAAGTTTATAGGGAAAGATCACATTTTAAAATGCAGGGTATTGAGATGAAATTCTGGTCTCGATACCCTGCATTTTGTCATTCCGCATCCAGCCAATTTGTTTTTCAGTTGTCTTTTGGATTGTTTCGTATCGAATTTGACTTTATATTGCAATATTTTACAAGATTTTCTTTTTAGGGCTTTACGCCGGGATGGATTCATGGTAGTATA
>CAKRWX010000503.1 GCA_934418055.1 uncultured Lachnospiraceae bacterium | reverse complement strand
CTGCGACGTTTTTACTCTTCCCACTTTTCTATATGCCTTCTCGCCGTCTCCCTGATCGCCTCCGCATGCCCGGTCAGGGCTGCAAATGGCATGAACTGGGCGGCTCTGGCTTCCATGGACATGGGCGGATGGGTGCGGGAAATGGGGTGCGGAAGGTTGATGATGTCATCGTATCGATGGGTAGGCGTCAGAAACTCTGTCTCGGCTCCCATTTCCATGTTCCCAGTTATGCTCCATTCCTGCTCCATTACGCTTTATGACCTCCGATCTGCGTGTTCCGCTCCCTGGCGGTGGCGCCTTCTTCCAGGTTCATGCCTTTTAACACTGCATTCTTTCCAAATCGCTTCCGGATATCCAGCATGGCTTCCTGGAGTTTCCGTTCTTTTTCGGATTGTTTCTTCTCCAGCTCTTTCTTTTGCTGATTTTCCGGCAGTTTCGCACCTTCTGCTCCTGTCTGTTCTTTTCCAGCCTCTTCGATATGATAGTCGGCAAATAGATCCATCTGATGAAATTCTTCCGGTTTTTCTGCTTTTTCTTTGGAAATCAGATGCCCGGCTTCCAGACTCAGGCGGCGGATCAGCAGTTTTTTATCGACGATCCGGTCATACAATACCATAGCGTGTTCCCGCAGAAGTCTGGAGGAAGCAGTAGGTTCTCCCAGATTTTCCGTTCCGTGGGCCGGTTTGGGAAGCTTCCGGCCGTAACGGTCGATCTTGGTCTCGCCCTGATATCCAACGCCTGGCTCTTCATTTTTCAGGTTATCAATGTCATATCCCACATGCAGGACCAGCTGATCGGTCACCAGTCCCTTTGCCACCAGATCCAGTCCCAGCTGATCCGCCATCTCCTTTAGCACCAGACGGGCTTTCTCCCATTCATAAGCACAGGCTAACACATGCCCCGACACCGTGCTTTTGTTCTCCGGCTCATAGGCCTGGATATCCGCAATGGTACATGGCTCCCAGCCCCAGGCGTGGTCGATGAGAAGCTCGGCATTGACGCCAAACAGCCGGTACAGCAGTTCCTCATTATAATACTCCTCCGGCTTTCCGATGGAACACCGGGCAATATCGCCCATGGTATACAGCCCGTGGGCCTCCAGCTTCGTCTCATACCCCTTTCCTACACGCCAGAAATCCCGCAGAGGCCGGTGATCCCACAGAAGCCTGCGGTAGCTCCTCTCATCCAGCGTGGCGATCCGCACTCCATTTTCATCCGGTGGAATGTGTTTGGATACAATGTCCATAGCCACCTTGCACAGATACAGATTGGTTCCGATTCCCGCCGTCGCCGTGATCCCTACAGTCTCCTGCACGTCCAGGATCATTTTCCGGGCCAGTTCTTCTGCAGTCATGCGGTAAGCAGCCAGATAGTCGGTCACATCCATCATCACCTCGTCGATGGAATACACGTGAATGTCTTCCGGGGCAATGTATTTTAAGTAAACCTCATAGATCCTCGTGCTGTAAGTCACATAGAGAGACATCCGTGGCGGCACCGCCAGATAATCCACCTCCAGATTCGGATACTGTTTAAGCGCACACGCATCCCAGGAGGAGCCTTCCAGCCTCTGTCCCGGTGCCAGGCTCTTTCGTCTGGTATTGACCTCCCGCACCTTCTGGATCACCTCAAAAAGCCTGGCTCTTCCCGGAATTCCATAGGCTTTTAAAGACGGCGAGACCGCCAGACAGATGGTTTTCTCCGTCCTGCTCACATCCGCCACCACCAGATTCGTATTTAAGGGATCAAGGCCACGTTCCCTGCATTCCACGGAGGCATAGAAGGACTTTAAATCAATGGCGATATAGGTTCGGGAATATCC
>CAKRWX010000502.1 GCA_934418055.1 uncultured Lachnospiraceae bacterium | reverse complement strand
GACACATTTGTTACAGCTCATGCATTACACAAATACATGTTTTTCATTGTATTTTCCAGCAAAAGACCTTATAATCGTGTCAAGAATCATGAATACTTCGTAACAATTCAGTACCAGCATAGTTACAATACTTCTTGAAAAACGGCACACCGCATTCTCGTTACTTTAGTGATGAGTTAGGTGTGCCAAATTTTTTATCATAATGCAGAACTGGTGTTTGCTATATATAGAAATATATGGTATCATATAAATATGGAAAAAGATATATTTACGATTAAAGAAAAAGCACTTTCATATGTTAGATGGTATCTCTATTCTTTGCAGTACCATCTTGTCTGGTGTATGAACTATCGAAAACAGCTTCTGAAGAATGGGATAGACGCAGAATGCAAAAAGATGATGTATGAGCTTGCGGAGGCATCTGTGGAATTTATCGTATTGTGCAGTTACCGTAAGTGACCGAAGCAGGGATCAGATAATGGTCTATGTGGAGGGACAAAAAGAGAGGGAAAAAGAAAGTAGGGAACTTTATGCAGATTGTATCCAGCTATGGACTAGAAATTAAACAAAAGAATATACCGCTCCGCTCTACGCTGGATATTTTTCGGAAAGCGGTTTCCTATTTAATCCCGGTGTATGCAGAGACCTGGGAAGAACTTTCAGAAATCAGGAATTTACAAAAACGCTTTAACGAGGCCGAGCATCTGGTGCATGAGACAAAAAAGAATCATGCCAGGTTTGCGTTTGACCGTCATTTTCCTAAGATGCCATCTTATCTGAGAAGGGCGGCTATTCAACATGCACTTGGAGCAGTGTCCTCCTATCAAACACGTCTCAGTTTGTGGGAAAATGGGGAAGTGAAGGGAAAGCCGAAGCTGGTCTGTGAGAATCATGCGATGCCGGTATTCTATCGGGATGTCATGTATAAGGAAGCGGAGCAGGGAGAAGATGCAGCCTGTTTAAAGCTGTTTGATGGGCGTGACTGGAAGTGGTTCCAGGTAAAATTACTTCATACCGATATGGAATATCTGCGAAAAAAATGGAGCGGGAAAAAGGCATCTGCCCCTACTTTGGAAAAGAAACATCATAAATATTTCCTTCGGTTTTCATACACAGAGGAAGTAAGCTTATCGAAAACACTGGTAAAAGAGCAGGTAATATGCAGCGTTGATTTAGGAATCAATACGGATGCGGTCTGCAGCATCATGCGGGCAGATGGCACGATCCTGGGACGGAAATTTATCAATTTCCCCAGTGATAAAGACCATTTGTATCATGTGCTTGGCAGAATCCGCCGTTTTCAGAGAGAACATTCCTCCAGACAGGTCCAAAGCCGATGGGATTATGCAAAAAGACTGAACATGGAACTGTCCCGCAGAATCGCTGCGGAGATCACGAAATATGCCTTAGAATACCAGGCGGATGTAATTGTGTTCGAATATCTGGAAATGCAGGGGAAAACATCCGGAAAAAAGAAGCAAAAACTTCATTTATGGAGAAAGCGGGATATTCAGAAGCTGTGTGAACACCAGGCACATCGGAATGGGATTCGTGTGTCCAGAGTCAGTGCCCGGAACACCAGCAGGCTGGCTTGTGACGGAAGCGGAGCAGTAGTAAGAGATCCGGAGAACCATAGCCTATGTACCTTTCGGACTGGAAAACAGTATAATTGCGATCTGTCGGCATCCTATAATATCGGAGCTAGATATTTTATACGGGAACTTTTAAAACCCTTGCCGGAAACGGAAAGGTCTTTACTGGAGGCAAAAGTCCCTGCAGTGAAGCGTAGAACCTCATGTGTTTATGCAGATTTAAGAAAGCTTTATGTAGAAG
>CAKRWX010000501.1 GCA_934418055.1 uncultured Lachnospiraceae bacterium | reverse complement strand
ATACAGAAAAACTTCTGTACCTCTCTTAAGTCCCTTAACGCTGACAAGGCGTGGACGACTACTGCGATTTCCCCGTCCCGGTTCCAAAGCTACCTTCCGTTTCCGCTATCCTTAAGACGCCTTCCAGCCGATGGGCCTCTCTCTCTGTCAAGGGGACTTAAAAACGTACTCCTCTTTTTCTCAACCTTTCGCATTGATAATGCACTTGTCTTATCATAGTAGTTTTGGAGGGATTTGTCAATCGGTTTTTATCCTGCCACACTTACCTGCCACATTTGCCTGGCTTCTGGATCTTAATCGGAAAATGATCACATAAGTGATCACATGGGCGGTTAAAGTGATCAGCCACGATACCGGGTAAGAATAATAAAGCACATCCAGCGTCCGGTTCATGGCAAAAATCGTGTAGATCCAGATTACCCTGAACACACACGCTCCAGTCAGAGAAACAAACATAGGGATCACAGAACTTCCCAGGCCTCGCAGCCCTCCTACCATTACATCCATGATTCCACACAGGAAATACGGTCCGCTGATGATGGCCAGACGTTCCAGGCCATAGGCGATTACCTCCGGATCGGAAGAATAGATCCGAAGCAGTTCATTTCCAAAGAATACGGATCCCTGGCCCAGCACCAGACCAGTGGCCACCACAAACGCCACACAATAAATCTGAATCTTCTTGATCCGCTTAAAATTGCCTGCGCCATAGTTCTGGCTGGTAAAGCTTAAGGCCGTCTGATAGATGGCATTCATGGCCGTGTATACAAAGCCCTCAATATTCGAAGAAGCCGTACTTCCTGCCATGGCCACGGAGCCGAAAGAGTTGATGGAAGACTGGATCAGCACGTTGGAAATGGAGAAGATGGCACCCTGAAGTCCTGCTGGAAGACCAATCTGGACGATGGCAACCAATTTGTGCTTTACAACCCGTAATTTTGACAGGTCCAAGCGATAATCCGCGTCCGTCTGGATCAAACATCTTAAAACCAGAGCCGCAGAAATGTACTGGGAAATCACCGTAGCCCAGCCAACACCTGCTACGTCCATGGAAAACGCAATGACGAAAATCAGGTTGAAAATCACATTGACCACACCTGCAGTCAACAGGAAATACAATGGCCGTCTGGTATCTCCCACTGCCCTTAAAATAGCGCTTCCGAAGTTATAAAGCAGCGTTCCAGGCATTCCCAGGAAGTAGATTTTCATATATAACACTGCCAGTGGAAGCACATCCTCCGGTGATCCCATGAGGATCAGAATTGGTTTGGTGAGCAGCTCCCCAACAGCGATCAAAAGGAGGCCGCCCACACCAGCAATCACCATCGCCGTGTGAACCGTCTCCTCCAGATTCTTTTCATCCCTGGCTCCATAATACCGCGCAACCAGCACATTGGCACCAATGGAAAGGCCAATAAACACATTGACCATCAGATTGATCAGTGAGCCATTGGAGCCAACTGCTGCCATGGACTGGCTTCCTGCAAATCTTCCTACTACGATAATATCCGCCGCATTGAATAACAGCTGCAGAACGCCGGATGCCATTAATGGCAGTGCAAACAGAACGATCTTGGAAAAGATCGGACCGTTGCACATGTCAATCTCATAAGACTTCTTTGTCTTGTTTTCTTTCATTTTTTTATTTCCCCTGTTTTAGTTTTCATAACTGTTCAGTACCTTCACAGTTACTAATTTTCTACACTTACCCCTCTTGGCCCCACATGGGTGGAGAACACGATCTGCGTACTGGTTTTGCCAAACTTCTGAAGCTGACCAATAAACAGATCCAGTTCCATTGTACTCTGAAACGCTACCTTCATCAACATGGAAT
>CAKRWX010000500.1 GCA_934418055.1 uncultured Lachnospiraceae bacterium | reverse complement strand
GGTCTGAACGCAGGCATTTACAGCATTCTGGATACCATGACCGAGAGCAATACCCTGATCATCGGTTCTGTTCTGATCACAGCGGCGGTGATCCATCTGGCAGAGAAATCTGGCGGTATTGAAGGCTTTGTCAATGTAGTAGTTAAGAGAAAAGGTCTTATCAAATCCAAGAGAGGTGCCAATCTCTTTACCTGGCTGTTAGGTCTGGTGGTATTTACTTCTGGAACCTTAAGTTGTATGGTAACTGGCTCTGTATCCAGACCAGTTAACGATGCTTTAAAAGTACCTCATGAGAAAGCGGCATTTATCGTACATACCACTTCCACACCTTGGTGTGTTCTGTTCCCATTCAGCGGCTGGCTGGCAGCTATGGCAGGTTATCTGGTAACCGGCGGTGTGCCGGAGGATCAGTCTGTATCGGTGCTGTTCCAGTCTCTGTTTATGAACTTCTACTGTATTTTAGCTATTTTACTGGTATTTGTGCTGGCAGTGACCCAGAAGGATTTCGGCCCGATGTTAAAGGCTGAGAAACGTGCGGCGGCTACTGGTGAGCTGGATGACCCGGCTCATGCAAAGGAGAATTCCGATACTTCTTCTGCAGTATCCGGTCAGAAACCAAGAGCCATCAATCTGCTTCTTCCAGTTGGAACCCTGATCGCAGTGATGTTTGCAGCGCTGATCATTACCGGTAACGGCAACCTGATGAACGGTTCTGGTATGAAGGCTCTGATCTGGGCAGTTGTAGTGGCGTTGTTAGTGGCTTCTGTTCTCTGTGTTGTTGAGAAAGTATTTACCCCGACCCAGGTGATCGATGAGATCTTCAAGGGCATGAGCGGTATGCTGCCAATCACCTTCGTTCTGTTATTTGGCTTCACCATGGGTAATGTAGTAAAGGCTCTGGATACTGGTACATACCTGTCCGGCATTTTCCAGCAGTTCTTAAGCCCGGCATTACTTCCGGCGCTGACTTTCCTGATTGCAGTGATGATCTCCTTCGCAACCGGAACTTCCATGGGAACCATGGCCATCATGGCAGTAATCGCCCTTCCAATGGCATACTCCATGGGCAACAACATTCCGCTGGTAGCTGGTGCTATGTTCGGCGGCAGTATCTTCGGTGATCATGCATCCCCGATCTCCGATACCACTATCATGACCTGCTCCACCACTGGCTGCGACATCATCGACCACATCAAGACCCAGTTCCCGTATGTGTTTACCATTGCGGTGATCAGCTTTGTGATGTATATTGTGGCTGGTTTTGTGATGTAATTGAGAAAATGAAATGATAGAAAATCCCTTCAAATTGTGACAAGAGGATGCCATGGTTTGAGGGGATTTTTGGAGTTAAGGAGTAAAAGATAAAGGTAGTAATGCAGAATATTTTAAATTTTTATGCGAAATGAAAGAAATTTTGTGTTATACTGATCTACAGAACATGTGAATGATAAAAAATAGAGAGGAAACTTACTTATGAATACACTGAAAAAATTTATCCGCTACTATGGTCCGTACAAAGCGGTCTTTTTTATGGATCTGTTCTGTGCGGTCATCATAAGTCTTGTGGATCTGGCTTATCCACAGATCCTGCGGACTGCAGCAAAGACACTTTTTGTCCAGGATAAGAATGCGATCCTGCAAGTGCTTCCGTGGATTGGAATAGGGCTGTTCTTTATGTATGTGATCCAGAGCCTGTGCAAATATTATGTCAGCTATCAGGGGCATGTGATGGGCGCTAATATGGAACGGGATATGCGGCAGCAGCTTTTTGACCACTATGAGGAGCTGTCATTTTCTTATTACAGTCAGAATAATTCTGGACAAATGATGAGTAAAC
>CAKRWX010000499.1 GCA_934418055.1 uncultured Lachnospiraceae bacterium | reverse complement strand
GTGATGCAGGAGTATGCAAGACTTCAGAAAAGCGAGCGAAGCCTGTTGTTCTTCATCAATAACATTTCCAGGCTGACAGCTTCGGAGCGGGAGATCATCCGGCTTTTGCTTGAAGGACGGAAGGTTCATGAGATCGCCGGGATCCGGTGCGTGGAGAGCAGCACCATCAAGACACAGATCAAGAGTCTGCTGGGAAAATTCGGGTGCAGCAGGACCAAGGAGATCGTGCAGGTGATCCGGGAGCTGAATATCGAGCATTTGTTCTAAAAAGCATAACGGATACACAAACGTTTGAGTAAAAGTTCTACTGTTTTTCCGTGAAACTCGATGGACTTTTGTGGATGGTTGTGTAATAATAAACAGGGAGATCAGCATCCGCAGGTCTCCCTGTTGAAGTTATGCCGGTTATTCAACTTTGATCCATTTTGAAATTACTGCATAATTTTTACAATATAAAAAAGAAGGGGTTGGGTAAGTAATTATGAATCTTATGGTGTATTTGATCTTTTTGATCGTCAGCTTTGGCGCGTCCATCGCAGGAGCCATCTGTGGAATCGGCGGCGGCGTGATCATCAAACCGGCGCTGGATGCAGTGGGTGTGCTGGATGTGGCGACCATCAGCTTTTTGTCAGGCTGTACGGTGCTGACCATGAGCTGTTATTCTGTATACAAGGCGAAACGAAGTGGTGAGAGCTTGATCGATATGAAGATCGGAACTCCGTTAGCCATCGGAGCAGCGATCGGCGGTGTGGTCGGCAAATCCATGTTCCAGGCGATTTCTTCCATGTTTGCAGATAAAAATATGGTAGGAGCCGTTCAGGCGGCCTGTCTGCTGATTATCACGCTGGGAACATTAATTTATACCATCAATAAGGAAAAGATCAATACCAAGCATCTGGTGAATTTTGTGGTATGTCTGCTGGTAGGCTTGGTACTGGGCATCATGTCCTCCTTCCTTGGAATCGGCGGCGGTCCAATCAACCTGGTTGTCCTGTTTTATTTCTTCTCCATGGACACCAAAACTGCGGCACAGAACTCCCTTTACATCATTCTGTTCTCCCAGATCACCAGCTTTTTACAGACGGTTCTGACCGGCAAAGTGCCATCTTTCCCGATCATGGCTCTGGTAATCATGGTATTTGGCGGACTGATGGGCGGTTTCTGCGGACGGATCATCAATAAGAAGATGGATTCCAGGATGGTTGATAAATTATTTATCGGTCTGATGGTGGTAATTATCGGAATTAACTGCTATAATATTTATAAATTCATTGGATAGCAGGTGACAGGCAGTCAGATATGCCGGGGAGAGATCCTTTGACATGTTTGACTGCCTTTTGCTTGCAAGCCAAGGTTTTCTTATTGAATGAAGGATAAAACCTTTTGATACAGGAGTGTGAAAAATGATGACTTATAATTTTGATCAGTTAAACGACCGTCGTGGAACTTTCTCCATGAAATGGGATATTAAGGACAATGAACTGCCTATGTGGGTGGCAGATATGGATTTTCAGACCGTTCCAGCGGTAACTGACGCCATTCAGAAGCGCGCGAAACAGGGCATTTTCGGATATACGATCATTCCAGATGCCTGGAGAGATGCATATTGTGGATGGTGGAAGAGGAGACACGGCCTGACCATTGCCCCGGAAAGCCTGGTATTCTGTACCGGTGTTGTTCCAGCCCTTTCCAGTATTGTCCGGAAAATGACGACCGTGGGAGAGAATGTGCTGGTTCAGACTCCGGTTTATAACATTTTCTTTAATTCCATCCGCAACAATGGCCGGAATATTTTAGAAAGTCCACTGGTTTATGAAAATGGAACTTACCACATCGATTGGGCGGATCTGG
>CAKRWX010000498.1 GCA_934418055.1 uncultured Lachnospiraceae bacterium | reverse complement strand
AAGCAGAGCAGTGAGGAAGAGGGAGATCGACTGGCGGCAATCTGTTGGTTTGGAAAGCTGTGCTCCGCTGCAACGCCAGATGAAGAAAAGATCACCAAGTATTTTCCGTTTGATAAAGACGGACTGGAGCAGGCTCAGGTATGGTTAAATGAGCAGGTCCAGAATGGCAAGCCATAGATGGTGCTAGAATATAGAAGTTTATAACCTTTTATTGTATTCAGTAAGGATGGCAGAGATGCAGGAGATAAAGGATCAGGACGTAAAGCAGGAAGAGATTTTAAAACAGTGGATACAGGAGAGCAGCCATATCGTGTTTTTTGGTGGTGCGGGGGTATCGACAGAAAGCGGAATCCCGGATTTTCGGAGTCAGGACGGTTTGTATAATCAGGAATATGCGTATCCGCCGGAGACTATCATCAGCCATAGCTTTTTTATGAGAAATCCAGAAGAATTTTACCGTTTCTATAAAAATAAGATGATTTTCCGGAGTGCGAAGCCGAATGCGGCGCATCTGGCGCTGGCGAAGCTGGAACAGGAAGGAAAGTTAAAAGCAGTCATTACCCAGAACATTGATGGACTGCATCAGATGGCTGGAAGTAAGAATGTGCTGGAGCTTCATGGTTCCATTCATCGGAATTATTGTATGCGATGCGGAAAGGCTTATGGATTGGAAACTGTTGCAGATGCGGCGGGCATTCCCCGGTGCAGCTGCGGCGGAATGATCAAGCCGGATGTGGTATTATATGAAGAAGGACTGGATCAGCAGGTGCTTTCGGCGGCGGTTAATGCCATTCGTCATGCGGATATGCTGATTATTGGTGGAACTTCTCTGACCGTATATCCTGCGGCAGGATTGGTGGATTACTATGAGGGAAATAAGCTGGTTTTGATCAATAAGTCAGCAACAGCAAAGGAAGCACACGCGGATCTGGTGATCACAGAACCTATCGGACAGGTATTTCAAAAATGCGTATTAGGTGAGAACTGCAGTGAAGACGCGCAAACATCAGATAGACGATAGGTGTGTGGTAATGAGAAATGAAAAGGAGGAACAGATGTATCAGGCGGCAGAAAATCGTTATTTGGAAATGAAATACAACCGATGCGGAAAGAGCGGACTGCTTCTTCCACAGATCTCTTTGGGATTGTGGCAGAATTTTGGACTTGAAAAGCCATTGGATCAGCAGAAGGAAATCATTACCTGCGCGTTCGATCATGGAATCACGCATTTTGATCTGGCTAATAATTATGGAAGACCGGCGGAAGGAATGGCAGAGAAGAATTTTGGAAGAATTCTTCATGAAGAGCTGTCTGCGTACCGGGATGAGATGGTGATTTCCACAAAAGCTGGTTATGATATGTGGCCGGGACCTTATGGCAACTGGGGATCCAGAAAGTATTTGATGGCTAGTCTGGACCAGAGCCTGAAACGCATGAATCTGGATTATGTGGACATTTTCTACCACCATCGCCCAGATCCGGAGACACCACTGGAAGAAACGATGGGTGCATTATCAGATATTGTGAGACAGGGTAAGGCGTTGTATGTGGGTATTTCCAACTATCAGGCAGAAGAGGCGAAGAAGGCCATTGAGATTTTAAGAAATAATGGAACGCCGTGTCTGATCCATCAGCCCCGTTATAATATGTTTGAGCGTTGGGTGGAAAATGGACTGTTGGAGGTGCTGCAGGAAGAAGGCGTGGGATGTATCGCCTACAGCCCGTTGGCACAGGGATCATTGACGGATAAGTACTTAAATGGAATTCCGGCGGGGTCCAGAGCTTCCAGGGAAGGAACAACCGTGGCAGGCCGTTATCTTTCAGAAGAACATTTAGAACAGATCCGGAAAT
>CAKRWX010000497.1 GCA_934418055.1 uncultured Lachnospiraceae bacterium | reverse complement strand
GCATTTTTCAGAGTATGCTGTGGCATTTACAAAGAAAGTGGTGAAGGCAGCAGATGCTGTGGTCAGCCCGGATATGACTCAGGATCAGATCAACGATGCTGTTAAGGCGGCAGCAGCTTCTGAAAATAAGGTTCTGGAAGTTCAGGCTGGTGATTATTCTATTGATAGCAATAGTCATAAAAAGATCATCATTAATAATTCCGGAATGACCGTTCGGTTACAGGCTGGTGATTATAAACGGGCACAGATCATCACCAGAGAAGATGCTGAAGTGGTATTAGAAGGTGATGTTACATTTGAAGGACAGGCAAAGGAAACACATAATACAGCTGCGGCTGTGTTTGTAGAGAGTGGAAAAACAACCTTTAATACAAACGGAAATACGATCACAATTAAAGATTATAATAATGGTCTTCGTGTAGGCCATGTAGAGTATGATAGTAGTGATGCAGAATTTAATCTGATCGGTGGTGGGACTTTTGATGTTGAAGAGTCTGTGACCATTGTTCCCAATTCTTATTCTGGCGGAGGTTATGATGATGGCCAGGCTGTAACTAAAATTCAGGGCTGTGGTTTCACAGGTTCAGGCGTTGTTCTGGTAAGAGGAGCAAAGGGACAGAGACGTCTTGAAGTACATGATGCAGAGCTTAAATCTAATAAGAACCAGCAGCATGGTATTTATCGCCATAATATTGACACAACCAAGGAATATTTTAACGAACATATGGATCCAGTGGTATTTGATAATGCCACAGTCAATCTTGAGGCTAATACCAGTGATGGATACAATGATGAGTCATATTCTGCAGATGGAAATATTTTAGAAGTAGTAAATGGATCTGTTTTATCGATCAGCAACAATGGTTATAATGGCTACAATTATGGAAAGCCCAGTGAGATAGGCAAAGATACAGCTCCGGGACGTAAGTATCTGTTTAAAGATTCTGAAATCCATATGGATGGAAACCATAATACAAATGCAGGATTTGCAAGTTCAAAAACAGTTATAGATAAAACTACATTTACCGCTAATGACAGTGAGGACTCCTGTGGTATCATGCAGATGGGTGGTCTGGAAATGACTAATGACTCCGTAATCGAAGCAAACAATAACCCATATGGCGGTGTATGGATCGAGTATGAATCAGAAATTTCTGATTCAAAGGTAATTGCAAATAATAATGGTGGATTACGTTATTCATCTAAATATATGTCAGGTATTTATCTGGCAAAAGGAAATTTATCGATTACCAATAGCGTCTTAGAATTAAAGGATAATCCAAGCTCCATTACAATCGCCAGCCCTACTAAAAATGCGGTTAAGCAGTATGGAAATAATGTAATTGCTGTTCAGTCTGGGGAGTATGATACAGCAGCAGAAACCGGAAGTCAATTTGCGGATAAAAAAAGAAATCCCAGGTCTGATAAGTACTTCGGCCGTGACTATGTATTAGGTGGTTCCTTCCAGGCAACGACTGCAAATATGCGTTATGGTGATAACTTAAAGGGTATGCCGTTTGCAGAACTGAACCCAATGATCGGTTCTGAAGAACTGGGAAGCGGAGAAAACTATGCAGCTCCGATCAATACATCACACACTGCATTGACCCGTTTCGACCTTCATCAGTCCGCAAATAAAGAAGTAGCATCTGATGTAAATGATTTTGTATACTATGATCCGAACACCGGTGATAAGTATGCATATTCCTTCCGCTACAACACAGCAGCAGAAGATTTAAACGGCACTGGCGGCAATGCATATGTATGGGCTCCTGTATCTGTTCTTCATTATGACGCAACAGAAGGTAAGATCAATGCTTTCGGTACTGCTGTACAGGGAAATATTGCATTAGTCAATAC
>CAKRWX010000496.1 GCA_934418055.1 uncultured Lachnospiraceae bacterium | reverse complement strand
CGTCAATGCCTTCCGCACTCACAACCCCCTGTTCTACCAGATCCAGCGCTTCCCGGAGAATTGCGAACTGAAGCCGGTTTGCGGCAAATCCAGGGATATCCCGGTTTACCAGAACTGGCTTTTTTCCAATCTTCAGACTTAAGTCATAAACAGCCTGCGCTACATCCTCTCTTGTCTTCTCCCCTTTGATAATCTCGATAAGCGGTACCAGATGCGGCGGATTGAACCAGTGCATCCCGATAAAACGTTCCGGCTCCTTCACCGACCGGGATAGAAGGTTGATGGACATTCCTGAGGTATTTGTAGTGATCACTGCAGTATCACGGATCACCTCTGATATTTTTTCATAAAAAGCGTCTTTGATTTCCAGATTTTCAGAAAGATTTTCCGCCACAAAATCACAATCCGCAAAGCACTCCATGGAAGTGGTGTAAGACTAGGCACCAAGCAGACGGTCTGCCTTTTCCTTTGTCAGATTTCCTGTCTCCACCAGTGTTGCCACATTACTTTCAATCCGCTCTTTCGCCAGATCCAGTGTCTCCTGCCGGTGATTGTACAAAACCACATCATCAAAATATTCTGCATAAATCTGTGCCATGGAAGAACCCATGGTTCCTGCTCCGGCTATCACAATTTTCTGAAATTCCATCTGCTGTCTCCTCACTTTTCGTATGCTTTGAATACATCGATTCTATCATTGCATATAGAAAATAGCAAGTTAACGGTTTTCCTTTTCTTTTTTCTGTGATCCGCTATAATAAAATTATCATAATACAGGGGGATTTTACTATGATCGTAACCTTGAAAAACCACACAATGACCGCACAGATTGATTCCGTCGGGGCACAGCTCATTTCCCTGAAAGACACAGCAACCGATACCGAATACATCTGGCAGCGGGATCCTGCACACTGGAAAAGCTGCTCTCCGCTCCTGTTTCCGACTGTCGGAAACTGCCGTGACGGCAAGTACACGCTGAATGGCCAGATCTACACCATTCCCAAGCACGGCTTGTGCCGGAACGCAGATTTTGCTGTCTCCATTTTATCTGACCAGGCGGCATCCTTCTCACTCATGGATTCTCCAGAGACCCGCGCCTGCTATCCCTTTGCGTTCCAGCTGAAACTGACTTACTCGCTGGCTGAGGAGGGCATCCAGATTCACTACACTGTAACCAATCCAGGCACTGAGCCTATGTACTACCAGCTTGGTGCCCATCCCGGCTTCAACTGTCCGCTGCAGTCCGGAGAACGTTTTGAGAATTACGTTCTGGAATTTGAACAGGAAGAGACTGCCGGATATCACTCCTATGACTTAAACCGCATGGAATTTGACATGAACTCCTGCACCCCGATTCTGGATCATGCATCTGTCATCCCACTGACCCACAAACTTTTCGCAAAGGATGCCATCTTTTTTACAGACCTGCATTCCAAAAAAGTTGCGCTGAAAAATCCAGTCACCGGATGCGGCGTGGAAGTCTCCTACCCGGATTTTGCCACCGTTGCCTTCTGGACCGCAGCCGCCACCAAAGCACCATTCCTGTGCGTAGAGCCCTGGAATGGATCAGCAATCCGCTCCGATGAGGACGATAACTTATTGAACCGGCATTTCCTGCAGAAGCTTAAAGGCGGGGAGAGCAAAACGTATCGGCTGGGGATTAAAAAAATATCACAACAACTATAATATAAAAGAGAATGTGCCTCAGCGCTTCCTCGCGGAGCGTTTTGTATGATAGGACGCGATTTCCTATCAAGAAAAAATAGACTACGGAATATAAATAAGCACCCCATACTCCGTAGTCTACCTTTCATATAAGCCAGTTCCACATAACTTCTTCCCACCTACATCGGTGTTCCCACCTCGAT
>CAKRWX010000495.1 GCA_934418055.1 uncultured Lachnospiraceae bacterium | reverse complement strand
CTCCTCTGGAATCTCCTCCACAAACCGGCTGACCTTGCAGTAACGGGTCTCGCCGTTGACCATCCGCATCCGGGCAGAAGTCAGAGTCAGATGCTTTTTCGCACGGGTAATGCCCACGTAACACAGTCTCCGCTCCTCTTCCAGATCTGAACGATCATCAGAAACGATGGTCATGTAGCTTGGGAACAGACCATCCTCCATACCGCTTAAATAAACATTTTCAAATTCCAGACCTTTGGCGCTGTGAAGAGTCATCAGCGTCACACGGGATTCGCTCTGGTCTAACTGATCCACGTCCGCCACCAGGGCAACTTCCTCTAAGAACTCATCCAGGGACGGCTCTTCTGCTTTCTCCCAGTAAGCAACGGCTTTGTTGACCAGCTCCTCCACGTTTTCCAGACGGCTCTGGCCTTCGACCTCACCTTCTGCTTCCAGCTCCCTCCGATAGCCGGACTCTTCCAGCACATCCTCTAAAAGCTGCTTGATGGTATAGTCTTGCTGTTTCATCCGGCCACGCATTTCTTCAATGAAATCTGTAAAGGTGCCGATCTTCTCCGCTGCTTTTCCAAGTCCCGGAACGACTTTTGCCCGGAGCATAGCGTCATACAGGCTATAACCATTTGCAGAAGCAAAAATGGTCACTTTTCCGATGGAGGTTGCTCCGATTCCCCGCTTCGGCACATTGACGATACGGCTCACCGCCAGATCATCCCGTCCGTTGGCAATGGTCTTTAAATACGCCAGCACATCCTTGATCTCTTTTCTCTGATAGAAGTTCACGCCTCCCACCAGACGGTACGGTACATTGTATGCAATGCATTTCTCCTCAAGAAGACGGGACTGGGCATTGGTCCGGTAGAGAACTGCGCAGTCCTCATAAGGATAGCCTTTGGCTAATATATCCTTCACGATAAAATCTGCTTCTTCATAGGACTGGTCAAACTGCTTAAACCGGATCTTGTCTCCCTCGCCATTAGCAGTCCAGAGTGTCTTCTCCTTCCGTCCCCTGTTGTTACGGATCACCGCATTGGCCGCATCCAGGATATTCTGGGTGGAACGGTAATTCTGCTCCAGCTTAATCACCGTCGCTCCCGGAAATGCCTGCTCAAAGTTTAAAATATTGCCAATATTGGCTCCGCGGAACTTATAAATGGACTGGTCATCATCACCAACCACACACAGGTTCTTATATTTTCCAGCTAACAGATCAATGAGCCGGAACTGGGCCGTGTTGGTGTCCTGATACTCGTCCACCATGATATAACGGAAACGGTCCTGATAATACTCCAACACCTGCGGATTATTCTGGAACAGTTCCACCGTCTTCATGATCAGATCATCAAAATCCAGGGCATTGTTCTGTTTTAACCGTTTCTGGTACTCCTGGTAGACCTCTCCCACCTTCCGGTCATGATAATCGCCGGAATTATTTAACAGAAATTCCTCCGGCGTGATCAGTTCGTTCTTCGCATTGGAGATCTGGCTTAACACCGCCCGCTCCTTAAACAGCTTGGAGTCCAGCTGCATAGCCTTCAAAATCTGCTTGAGCAAAGTCTTCTGATCATCGGTATCATAAATGGAAAAGCTGGTATCATACCCCAGAAAATCAATGTGCCTCCGCAAAATCCGCACACAGGAAGAATGGAATGTGCTGACCCAGATGCTCTCAGAACCGAACTGCACCTGCTGGTCCACACGTTCCCGCATTTCTCCTGCCGCTTTGTTGGTAAAGGTAATGGCCATGATGTTCCATGGGTTCACGCCCTCGTCCTCGATCAGATGGGCGATCCGGTAAGTCAGCACCCTGGTCTTGCCAGAACCAGCGCCTGCCAGAATCAAAAGAGGCCCTTCTGTACAGAAGACGGCCTCTT
>CAKRWX010000494.1 GCA_934418055.1 uncultured Lachnospiraceae bacterium | reverse complement strand
CCGGTGACGGAGATCGCCTCCGCCGCTTTCCGGTCGGAAGATCCGGCAGTCCTCGGCAGCCGCTGCACCGTCTTCATGAACAGCAGTATCGTCACCGAGCAGAGAAACGGCAAAAAGCCGGAGGACATCATGGCGGGGCTGTGCCGTTCGATCATTGAAAATGTATTTACAAAGGTTATCCGTGTGTCGAACCTGGATTCCCTGGGAAAGAGGATTGTCGTACAGGGCGGAACGTTTGAAAATGATGCGGTTCTCTGCGCGCTGGAACAGTATGTCGGCCGCCCGGTGATCCGGGCACCGTATCCGGGCATTATGGGGGCGATCGGTGCGGCGCTTTTAGCGAAGGAAGAGGCAAAGAGCCGGAAACAGCCGCATTTTATTGGTTTGGATCAAATGGAGTCCCTGACCTGGCAGCAGGAGGCGAACGTGCCGTGCCCGTTCTGTATGAACCATTGTCAGCGTGCGGTGGTGCGATTTTCGAATGGAACCTCATGGATCACGAACAACCGTTGTGAGCGGGGCGAGATTCTTGGCGATCCGAAGGATGTGAAGGTGCGCGAGCGACTGAAAATAGCGTCCGAAAACCGGAATAAAGTGCCAAATCTCTATAAATTGCGGGGAGAACTCCTGTTTGCAGATTATCTGGATCGAGCGGGAAACGAGGATGTGTCGTCTGCAAAGAGTGGTGCAGAGCGATCAGCCGCTAAGACGGGTCTTGTGCTGAATGCTGTGCCGGATACTGTGCGGCGAAATATAACCATCGGTCTGCCGCGCGTCCTTGCTTTCTGGGATACGATGCCGTTCTGGACGACGTTCTGGCGCTCGCTGGGCTTTGAAATTCAGCTTTCATCCCCGAGCACGCACAAGTTGTTTGAGGCAGGCTTAAGCGCGGTAACTTCAGATACCGTCTGCTTTCCGGCAAAACTGGTGCACGGGCATATCCGCGATCTGGTAAAGAAGAAAGTGGATCGTATTTTTATGCCGTCGATCGCGGCGATCGGCTCGGAAAATACGGAATCGACGAGTGAGTCCATGTGTGCAGTCGTGAAGGGATATCCGCTTGTGATCCGCAACTCGGATTCTCCGGAAAAACAGTGGGGCATTCCGTTTGATGCACCATTATTTTACTGGTACAGGGAGGAAGATAAAGAGCGTCAGCTTATTACATATATGGAACAGACATTTTCCATCCAGCCGTCGGAAACGAAAAAGGCGGTTCTTGCAGGAAATGATGCGATGCGGCAGTTCCGGAGCCGCCTGAAAGAGGCGGGAGCGAAGGTTCTGGAAGAGGTGGAAAAAGAGGGGCGCTATGCGGTGGTGCTGGCATCAAGACCGTATCAGAACGATGCGCTTGTCAACCACAGTCTGCCGGAGCTTCTGACCGAGTTCGGCGTTCCGGTTCTGACGGCAGATTCTGTTCCAGGCATTGAAAATGTAGATTTAAGCCACAGCCGTCTGGATGTCGTAAACAATTACCACGCGCGGATGCTGGCGTCCGCGATTCTGGCGGCACAGAGCCAGAAGCTGGAATATGTCCAGTTTGTAAGCTTTGGATGCGGGCATGACGCATATTTGTCGGACGAGATCCAGCGTATGATGCGGGAAATCTCCGGAAAATCACCGCTGATCCTGAAACTTGACGAGAGCGAGGTACAGGGACCGCTGCGGATCCGGGTGCGTTCTTTCCTGGAGACGATCAACATGCGGCGGAAGAAGCGGGAGATGGCGGAGAAGCTGCAAAACCAGCCCGGAACAAGACGACAGGAAAAGGAAAATGGCGGAGATGAACGCGGGATGGCGGCAGCAATGGGAGCAGAAGAAGCCCTGGAAGAAGCAGGAATCACACCGGGAACAGAAAGCTGGCCTCTGATCTCAG
>CAKRWX010000493.1 GCA_934418055.1 uncultured Lachnospiraceae bacterium | reverse complement strand
ATGAAATTTGTGATCAAACATGAGATCCGCGGAAGAATCCGTGTTCAGATCCTGCAGGGCCGCATGAGCATTGAGCAGGCAGACATCCTGCAGTATTATTTTAACGCAAAACCATACTCCATTTCCGTAAAAGTGCGGGAGCGTCTGAGTGAAATTGTGATTCATTACGATGGTGACCGGGAAACGGTTGTCCGTGATTTGCAGACATTTTCCTACGAAAAGGCAGAGGTTCCGGAGTCTTATATCCAGAATTCCGGCCGTGCTTTAAACAGTGAATACTGGGAAAAGCTGATGACCCGTGTCATCATGCGTGTGGGAAACAACCTGTTCTTACCTGCAGGAGTCCGGGCTGTCATTACCTCCGTGAAATCTGTAAAATATATCTGGAAGGGAATCTGTACGCTGGCAGCCAGAAAGATCGAGGTTCCGGTTCTGGATGCAACCGCCATTGGCGTTTCTATTATAAGAAGTGATTTTGACACGGCCGGCTCTGTCATGTTCCTGCTTGGCGTCGGCGAGATCCTGGAGGAGTGGACCCACAAGAAGTCGGTGGGTGACCTGGCGCGCAGCATGTCCTTAAATATTACCAGGGTATGGCTGGTAAGTGATGGACAGGAGGTCCTGGTTCCGACCACGACAATCCAGAAATCGGATCTGGTACGCATTCATATGGGCAATGTGATCCCGTTTGACGGCGAGGTGGAAGACGGAGAGGCTATGGTCAATCAGGCATCCTTAACCGGTGAGTCCGTTCCGGCTGAAAAAACGAAGGGTGCCACGGTTTATGCAGGTACCGTAGTGGAAGAGGGAGAGATTACCATCCGTGTCAAAGAGACCGGAGGCTCCAGCAAGTTTGATAAGATCGTGACCATGATCGAGGAATCTGAAAAACTGAAATCTTCCCTGGAGGGTAAGGCAGAGCATCTTGCAGATACCCTGGTTCCCTACAGCCTGCTTGGCACCGGCCTGACCTGGCTGATCACCAGAAACACAACCAAGGCACTTTCTATCCTGATGGTAGACTTCTCCTGTGCCCTGAAGCTGGCTATGCCGATTTCCGTGCTGTCCGCAATCCGTGAGGCGAATATGTATGACATTACAGTCAAGGGCGGCAAGTATCTGGAGGCTATGGCTGAGGCCGACACGATCGTCTTTGATAAGACCGGTACCCTGACCAAGGCCCAGCCGACTGTGGTGGATGTGGTTTCTTTTAACAATATGACAGGTGATGAGCTTCTGCGCATCGCGGCATGTCTGGAAGAGCATTTCCCGCACTCCATGGCAAAGGCTGTGGTCGATGCGGCAAAGAAGAAGCATCTCGTTCATGAGGAACTGCACAGCAAGGTAGAGTATATTGTTGCGCACGGCATTTCCACCACCCTGGAAGATGAGATGGGGGATAAAAAGGCTATCATCGGCAGTGCGCATTTCGTATTTGAGGATGAAAAATGCACTGTTCCGGAGGGCCGACAGGAAGTATTCGATGCTCTTGCTCCGGAATACTCGCATCTGTATCTGGCCATCGACGGTGAGCTGGCTGCTGTCATCTGCATCCAGGATCCGCTGCGTGAGGAAGCCCGCGATGTCATTGCTTCCTTAAAAGAGGCGGGCATCAGCAAGGTTGTCATGATGACCGGAGACAGTGAGCGTACTGCCAGGGCCATTGCGGCCCTGGCCGGTGTAGACGAGTATTATTCGGAGGTGCTGCCGGAAGATAAGGCAAGCTTTGTGGAAAAAGAAAAGGCCGCGGGTCGTAAGGTTATCATGATCGGTGACGGCATTAACGATTCTCCGGCGCTTTCTGCCGCGAACGTAGGCATTGCCATCAGTGACGGCGCAGAGCTGGCCAGAGAGATCGCGGATGTGACCATTGGCGCAGA
>CAKRWX010000492.1 GCA_934418055.1 uncultured Lachnospiraceae bacterium | reverse complement strand
CCATTCTGCAGCTGCATAATGATGTCACGATTGTGGCAGATGAAGCGGCCTTAAGTAAAATGGATATCTAAATAAAATATGGGATGAATTCCACTGTGATAAATTATCGCAGCTGAACTTCATCCCATATTTTATTTTTCCTCGATCACAACTCCCAATTCCTTATGAAAATACTGCAATGAACAAAACGAATATCGTCTCTCAAATTCACGTTTATGTAAAAATTCTATTCCATTCATATGAGAAACATAATCTTCTACAAATTTCAACGCCTCAGATTTTATCCGGTCAAGATTCATCATCGTTTCATTGAATTCATCTTTATCGATGATCGCATCAACAGATTCTATATATCTGGTTGTATTAATAATCACAATTTTACTATAATCCAACCCTGATTTATGTGTTCTGGATCTTATTGTGCTTGAAAAATGGAATGCATATTTATGATGAATCTCACTTCGATAGGGAATACAGATAAAATAGCCATAATGAGTCTGAAACAACAGGCAGTTATACGCCCTTTGCCGCTTCTTTAGTATTTCCCGATATGGAGGATTCGGATAATCCCGGTAAAACTCATCGGTAAGTTTCAAAATCTGGTAATCATTTTCCGATAGTGGCATCCGCATTTCTCCCTGGTAAACATGAACTTTCATCTACATATGGTAAAAAAACAGGAGGCTTTTCAGCCTCCCGTTAAGAGCTTCATCACTCGGTCACTTTTTTGTTTACCGTCCTGTCGGAACCGTCACAGGACTCATCATTCGGTCACTTTTTTGTTTACCGTCCTGTCAGAACCGTCACAGGACTCATCCTTGATGAAGAGGAATGTTTATTCCTAACTATATTATATGTGTTTACAGTATGGATATCAACAGTTTTTTAATTTTTCACGATTCTATCCAACGCAAAAATCGACAAACCATTCATCTGTGTCTACAATCTGGCAAATGACCCAGACAGAAGATTACCCGTTTAATCTGCTTTCCTGATCCCCAGAATCTTCTCCGCCCGCTCCACTTCTTCCTTCGTCGGAGCCGGTACGCCTTCCAGCGTGTACGGGATTCCCAGGTTCTGCCACTTGAACAGTCCCAGGCTGTGATATGGCAGGATTTCTACCTTTTTCACGGTCTTTAACTCATCAAGCATACCGCGCATGGCCTTAAGGTCATCCTCCTGATCGGTGAGCCCAGGTACCAGCACATGGCGGATCCACATATCTTTTCCGGTGTCGGAAAGATACCTTGCCAGATCCAGAATGTTGTCATTCGCAACACCCGTCAGTTCTTTGTGACGCACGCCGTCCATCTCTTTAAAATCCAGCATGACCAGATCCGTCAGTTCCATTAATTTCCGGAACTTACCGAAGAACGGCTCTTCCCTGGTGAAGGGATTGCCTGCGGTATCCAGTGTAGTGTGAATGCCCTTTGCCTTTGCCAGCGCAAAGAACTCCAGCAGGAAATCAATCTGCAGAAGCGGCTCGCCGCCGCTGACGGTAATACCGCCATTGTTCTTCCAGTAGGTGCGATAGCGGTAAACCCGGTTAAACAGATCCTTCGCGCTCCACTCTTCGCCGCCGGACATGCTCCAGGTCTCCGGGTTGTGGCAGTAACGGCAGCGCATGCGGCAGCCCTGCAAAAATACAACGGTTCGGACGCCCGGTCCGTCTACCAGACCAAAGGTTTCCAGGGAATGCACATGACCCACCAGTGCTTTTTTCTCGGTATCCATGAACTCAACCTCCTAATCTCAATCTGTTAAATCAGAAAACACTCCGGTCCGGGGGAAGAAAATCTTCCCCCGCCGGAGTGTCCTCCTATATCCATCACGGTAAATATATTACATAGAAGCGTGGCAGGTTCTGGAGATTACATCCATCT
>CAKRWX010000491.1 GCA_934418055.1 uncultured Lachnospiraceae bacterium | reverse complement strand
CTTCTAACGACATTGAGCAGGCAACCAAGCTGGCAAGAGCCATGGTGACCCGTTATGGTATGAATGACCAGTTTGGTATGGTGGCGCTGGAAACCGTCAACAACCAGTATTTAGGCGGAGACACTTCCTTAGCTTGTTCTCCTGAGACTGCCAGAGTGGTGGATGAACAGGTGATTAAGCTGGTAAAAGAGGCTTATCAGAAAGCTATGGAGATTTTATCCCAGCATGAAGACAAGCTGCATGAAATTGCAGCCTATCTGTTAGAGAAAGAGACCATCACAGGTGATGAGTTTATGGAGATTCTGAACCGGAAAGAAGAGACGATTGCAGAGTCGGTGGAGCATAGCGAATGTTAGATAGCAAGGGAGCAGCCTAGGGAGGAGTGCTCCCTGTCTTGCTAGGTAGAATATACTCTGGGAGTGGTACTGGAGGCACATTAGAATGATCAGGGGGAAGATCAGGACATGGAGAGACAGAAAAAGAAAGATACCGACATGACGGAGGGCGTCATCTGGAAGCAGCTGTTGTGGTTTGCGCTGCCGCTGATGGTGGGCAATGTATTCCAACAGTTCTACAACACCGTAGACAGTATTGTGGTAGGCAACTTTGTGGGAAAGGAAGCATTGGCGGCGGTGGGATCCGTAGGTTCCATCATTAACTCGGTCATCGGTTTTTTTGGCGGCCTGGCAACTGGTGCCAGTGTTGTCATCGCCCAGAGCTACGGAGCGAAAAATGATGGAAAAGTCAGCATTGCAGTCCATACCACTTTTTGTATGACATTGGCTTTGTGTGTGGTGTTTACCATTGTGGGAATTTCCGCAACGCCATTTTTGCTGCGGTTTATGAGTATGCCGGATGATGTGATCGGGGAAGCAACGGAATATCTGATGATTTATTTCTCTGGTGTTTCCGGTCTGATGATCTACAATATGGGCTCCGGTGTGCTCCGGGCAGTGGGAGACTCCAAGCGGCCTTTGTATTTCCTGGTATTTTCGGCCTGTGTGAACACAGTTCTGGATCTGGTGTTCGTCGTAAAACTCCATTGGGGAATCGCAGGCGTGGCCTGGGCTACGGTGATTGCCCAGGGTTTGTCGGCGGTGCTGATCCTGGTGGTGTTATTCCGGGCCAATGGCGCTTACCGCCTGGTTCTTTCTAAAATGAAGACAGACCGTGGCGCTCTTCAGGAGATTGTCCGGATCGGCTTTCCGTCTGCAGTCCAGCAGACGGTGACAGCATTTTCCAATGTGTTTGTCCAGTCTTATATCAATTCCTTCGGCTCCAATGCCATGGCAGGCTGGAGTGCTTATGGAAAGATCGACCAGTTTATGATGCTGCCGATGCAGAGTGTGGCTCTGGCGGCTACCACCTTTGTAGGACAGAATCATGGAGCCAGACGAGAAGACCGTGTAAAAAAAGGCACCAGGACGGCTCTTGGCCTTTCTATGGTGATATCGATAGCTGTTATGATTCCGATTCTGTCCTTTGCACCGGTGATGGTGAAGCTGTTTAACAGCTATTCAGAGGTGGTACGGTATGGAAGCCTGTTTTTACGGCTTTTAAGCCCGTTTTATGTTTTGTGCTGCGTGAACCAGATCTTAGCCAGTACCTTGCGGGGACTGGGGGATTCCAAAGCCCCGATGATCATTATGCTGGGTTCGTTCGTAGTGTTCCGGCAGATTTACCTGATGATCGTGTCGCATCTAGCTTCATCGGTGATCCCGGTGGCGATGGGGTATCCTATGGGATGGCTGGTGTGCAGTCTGTGTATCGCCATCTATTACCGGAAGAAGATTAGAAAGCTTATGAACACGTAGATATGCCAGAATGCTGGTATATAAAAAAGAGAAACAGATCATTCATGGTGAGAGTGATCGGTTTCTCTTT
>CAKRWX010000490.1 GCA_934418055.1 uncultured Lachnospiraceae bacterium | reverse complement strand
GAGGCAGAGGAGCCTGTCCTGTGTCCCCATATATGCAGCGAAGATAGTGGCTGTATCACAAAAGAATGGAACTGCCAGTATGACAGTGAAAGCGGTGCCACCCCCGGCAGCCGTGGGAACATCGCAGGGGAATAAGACCAACGAGGACGCGGAGCGCGAAATGGAAGCTGCTACGCCCTCCAATGTACAGAAAGCTGTCACCGTGGAGCGTGTGCAGGCCATGATTGACGCGCTGCCGAGTGCAGAGGAAATCACGGAGGACAACGCCGAGGATGTAAAAGCCCAGCTTGAAGCCATTGACGAAGCAAAGGCGCAGCTTTCCGACGAGGAATTAGACGCGCTTGATTTTTCCCGCTATATAGAGGCGGCCGATGCGCTGGGCGGTCTGTCCGCACCCATGCTGACCGCGAACGGGACAGGGGAAGTTTCCATGGCGACGGAGTTGGTTGCCGCGCTGGCAGATGATACCAATGAAACCGTCAAACTGATAGCAGACGTTACCATTGACGCCACGTTGGTTGTCAATCGAACTGTGACCCTTGACCTGAACGGTCATGTACTCAAGTATGAAAACAGTACAAACCGTGGCAGCGTCCTCATGGTGGAAAGCGGCGGTACGCTGACGATCGCGGACAGTAATACGGCCGCACCGCATTATTTTACCCCGGACGGTAACGGCCTGTGGGTGCTGGGTAAAAGTGGCGGCACAGAGACCGTCGCCGGCGGCGTGATCACCGGAGGAACGGGAAAACCGGATGACCGATATGGTGATAAAGGCGGCGGTGTGTACATCGGCGACAATGCCTCGCTCATTATGAACGGCGGCAGCATTGTCGGCTGCCGGGTTGCAAATGGCGGCGCTCCGGAGGGCGGTGGCGTGTGTCTCAGCGCCTCCAATGCGGCCTTTACGATGAACGACGGCGCGCATATTATAGGGTGCTGGTCAAATTATTATGGAGGCGGCGTAGGAGCCAGTTATGGAGAATTTATCATGAACGGCGGCAGCATTGAGGATTGTACGGCCGGAGGGGCAACTAGTGATGGTAACGGCGGCGGTGTATCTATTAGCAACAATTCCCGCTTCATTATGGAGGCCGGTGAAATCAAGAGTTGTAAGGTCACGGTGGAATATGCAAAGCCAGTATGGGGCTTATCATGGGGCGGAGGTGTATGTGTAAGTGGTACCTTTGAGATGAAGGGCGGCAGAATCACGGCCTGCACCGCAAAGCCAGGCGCCGGAGGCGTGGGGGAAGGCGGCGGCGTGAAGACTAGTTCCCATGCCAGCTTCATTATGAGCGGCAATGCGTGCATTGAAAATTGCACCGATTCTAAAGGCAGCGGAGTGCATAACAACGGCTGGTTTACCATACGTGACAGCGCGAAGGTTACAAACAATGTGAGTAACGAAAAGGTCATAAACGCTGACGGCGGCACGATAGAAGGCAAGGTGATGAATGACTATAATTGGTCTAGGATTGATGGCGCAGATACCGGCAGCACCGAGTTTCAGGGCAAAGTGACCAACAATGGTTCCATCAAAAAGGGTACGTTCAAGGGCGAGGTCATAAATAATAGCAGCGGTACCATTGCCGGCGGCACATTTACCGGTACAGTCACGAACAACGAAGGTACAGTTTCAGGCGGCGATTTCAGCGGAGCCACCCTGAGCGGTATGCTTGTAATCACCTTTAACCCGAACAACGGAGAACCGACTATCACCCAGAACGTGAATTGGAGCAAGGACGGAGCAGCGCTCACCGTACCGACCCCTGCTCCCATCAAAGAGGGCCATACGCTTGAGGGTTGGTATTACGATAACGGCGGCACAGAGACGAAATGGGACTTTGACACAGATAAAGTCAAATACACTATGACCTTCTTGGCGCAGTGGAAAGATAA
>CAKRWX010000489.1 GCA_934418055.1 uncultured Lachnospiraceae bacterium | reverse complement strand
GCTCCGGATAATAGAGGGCATATTGGATCGGCAGGCGCATATCCGGTGTTCCAAGCTGGGCGATCACCGCACCGTCCTCATACTCGACCATGGAATGGATGATGCTCTGCGGCTGGACAACCACCTGCACCTGATCCATCTCCACATCAAACAGCCAGTGGGCCTCCATCACTTCCAGTCCCTTGTTGACCATGGTAGAAGAATCGATGGTGATCTTTCTTCCCATGGACCAGTTTGGATGTTTCAAAGCGTCCTCTACCTGGACAGAAGCCATCTGCTCTCTGGTACGGCCACGGAATGGTCCGCCGGAAGCAGTTAACAGGATCTTGTGAATTTTGTTGCCATGTTCGCCGTTTAAACTCTGGAAAATGGCGCTGTGCTCGCTGTCCACCGGAAGGATCTTCACGCCTAATTTCTCTGCTAATGGCATAATGATATGTCCTGCAGTCACTAATGTCTCTTTATTGGCTAACGCAATGTCCTTGCCAGCCTCCATGGCAGCGATAGTCGGTCGGATGCCGATCATGCCCACAATGGCAGTGACCACGATCTGAGCCTCTTTCTCCGTCGCCACCTCCAACAGACCGTCCATGCCAGATACAACCTTTACCGGAAGATCTGCTACATTGGCCTTTAATTCCAGTGCTTTTTTCTCATCCCATACTGCCACTAAAGATGGATGAAACTCCCGGATCTGTTTCTCTAACAGAGTGATATTGCTTCCTGCAGCCATGGCAGTTACCTGGATATCGCCCTGGTTTCTCACTACATCTAAAGTCTGGGTGCCGATGGAACCGGTAGAACCCAAAATTGCGATTTTCCTCATATCGTTTTCTCCTAAATCCTTTCATGCGCCTTTCAACACTTCTCCCTGCTTCATTTCGCGAAAAGTGTTTCCAACAATCACGAAAAGGCTCATTTGATTTACCGTAAAAATAAAATAACAAAATAAATAGCCGGAGCCGTAAACATCATGCTGTCAAACCGGTCCAGGATTCCTCCATGGCCCGGAATCAAGGTTCCGTAATCTTTCACCTGATGGTTTCTCTTGATGGCAGAAGCCGCCAGATCACCAATCTGGGAAATCACCGCCGCAATGGCGCAGGCCACGCTGCAGACGATCACCGGATTTCCAACTTCATCCATATGGGTTCCAAACACCGTGCCGTAAAGAGCGCCAAGAAGTGCTGCTCCCACCACGCCGCCGATAGCTCCCTCAATGGATTTCTTCGGGCTTAAGACCGGTGCCAGCTTATGACGTCCAAACAGCATACCTGCACAGTACGCACAGGTATCACAGCCCCAGGAGCTTAAAAATACCAGCCAGACCAGATATGCGCCGTCTGCCACCCTCCGTACCAGAAACAGGTAAGAAAGCATCACGGCCACGTAAAAGACCCCGAAAAAGGTGATGGTGATCTCTTCCGTCTTGTATTTTGGAAAGGTGAACACGTAGATTGCCATCAGCACCATCACAAAGGCCGCTGCCATTAACATCATCAGGTCTTTTTTCTCAAACCACACCAATCCGTAATAAAGAGCCGCTGCCAGATATCCCACTGCCGCTAACGGCGTCTTCTCCAGCTTCATCACCCGGTACAGTTCAAACATACCGATCAGGGAAATGGCTGCTACCGCCGCAAATAACACTCCGCCGCCTATGGTCACCAGAATCAGAGCCAGGACCACCAGAATGATCCCACTGATCAAACGTGTTGCAAACATCCAGACTCCTCCTTATTTTCTGCCTCCGAAGCGTCTCTCTCTGCTATTATACGCCACGATTGCTTTTTCTAATTCCTCCTGGTTAAAATCAGGCCACAGACAGTCGGTTACATAGAACTCCGCATAGGCAAGCTGCCACAACAGGTAGTTTGACAGCCTTAACTCACCACTGGTGCGGAT
>CAKRWX010000488.1 GCA_934418055.1 uncultured Lachnospiraceae bacterium | reverse complement strand
GTAGGCGTTTATACGCTGATACCCAGGGCGTTGCCCTGGGCTATGAACTGGCTGCCCTTTCAGGGCGCTCGCGGCGATACAGGCGGCCAAGCGCGGGCTGAAGGCCCAGCAAGTCCAGAGCCCAGGGCAACGCCCTGGGTTACGTAAAACCCGGAACTGCGCCCTGTAAGGGCAAAAGTAATAAACAACCATTCGCCCATACTTTTGCCCTTACAGGGCGTAGGCGTTTATATGCTGATACCCAGGGCGTTGCCCTGGGCTCTGGACTGGCTGCCCTTTCAGGGCGCTCGCGGCGCAACCACAAACATTTTTCGCGACATATCCGTGGCCCTCACTTTGCGAGCAAAGTGAGCTACAGTGCTGGCGCCCCAATCACACGTCCAAGGAATTTCGTTAATTCGTTGTTTGCGACGCCAATAATATATTTCATCATCGCGCCCGTACACTCCCAGGGGTGTCCTAATTACTTTTAGGACACCCCTGGAATTTATACATATATATTGTTACCCGCGCAACGTCTCACACGAAATCGTCGCCGTATTGAATTTGTGCTTCGTTGACCATCTTGCGCACGCGTCCCGGGTCGTCGTTCGGGCAAATCACCAATTGGTTGCCTTTGAAGGCCACGAGGTAGTTGTCGAGTCCGCAGATGATGGCGCCAGTGTTTTCGGGCAGGTCTACGAGGTTGTTACGGCATCCGGAGAGCAGCACATGGCCGTTGGCGAGGACGGCATTGCCGTCGGCATCTTTCTCCGCCACGTCGTAGATTTCTGGCCAGCTGCCGACGTCGGTCCATCCGAAGTTGCAACGGCGCACGTAGACATTGTCGCATTTCTCAAGCACCACGAGGTCGATGGAGGTGTGGAGGCTCGAAGGATAGTTTTCCTCTATCTTCTTCAGCTCCTGCTCAGGCGTGAGGCCTTGCCAGTCGGTGTCGAGCCAGTTGCCCATGAGAACGCCGTTTGTCTTGAGGAGGTGGAGGAGCGTGGAGGTGCGCCAGAGCATGAGGCCCGTGTTCCAGAGGAACTCACCGCTCTCGACAAACATGCGGGCATATTCGAGTGTTGGTTTTTCGGAGAAGGATTTGACGCGCGAGGTGGTGTCGTCAATGTGCTCGCGCCCCTGCTGGATATAGCCGTAGGCCGTGTTGGGAACCGTTGGCACGGCGCCCATGACGAGGAAGTCGTCGTGTTTCGACACGAAGTCGAGGCCTCCGGCAATCTGCTCGGCGAAGTTGGCCTCGTTGACGATGAACTGATCGGCGGGCGAGACGACGATGTTGGCGTTGCGGTCGATGTTGGCGATGTGGCAGGAGGCCCAGGCGGCGGCGGGAGCCGTTGAGAGCTGCACGGGCTCAGCGAGGATGCAACTGTCGGGGAGTTCTGGCAACTGCTCTTTGACCAGCGGCACGTATTCCTTATAGGTGGAGACGATGATGTGGTTTTTATCCATGATGCGGGCAAAGCGATCGAAGGTCTGCTGCAAGAGGGTGCGCCCGACGCCGAAAATATCGACAAATTGTTTAGGCTTTGCCTGCTTGCTGACAGGCCACAGGCGGCGTCCGATGCCTCCCGCGAGAATGATGCAATAATTATGCTGGTTGTTCATGGTTGTGAGTTTTTGTTTTTCGGCGCCCGCAAGGGGATGTTGCCTCCGCTACGGACGCGCTCAGTATTATCGGACTGCTAATGTAGCGATAAAATCCCATTCTCAGGGCCTCCGAAGGATTAAAGAACAAAAAAAATCAGAAAATCGGCCTTTTTCTTGGCTGTTCCAAATTATATCCGTACCTTTGCACCGCAAACGAGCCCAAGAGGCTTGATATGCAAAAGCCCAGATGGCGGAATCGGTAGACGCGCTGGTCTCAAACACCAGTGGGGCAACCCGTGCCGGTTCGACCCCGGC
>CAKRWX010000487.1 GCA_934418055.1 uncultured Lachnospiraceae bacterium | reverse complement strand
GTATCCTGATGCAAGGGGCATATTCCCTGGAAAATTCTCATGGAGCCAGAACCGGATACGTGGTGCTGGACTTTACCAGGGATAATTTTGACAATGTATTCAGCGGTTTTTATTCGCTGACCGATACGATTCTGATCCTGGATGACCATAGAAAGCCGGTGTACTGTTCCAGACCTGATTACAGCGAAGCCCAGGTCAGCGGGATTATCGCGGAATTGATGAAGCCACAGGGAACGGCAGAGGCAGGAAAAGGTGCCCAGCAGTATCTGTGCCTTCGGGAGCCGGAGCGTGGATTTTATGTGATCCTATGCCGCCAGGCCCCCATCAGTGCCCCGGCGGTCCGCATCATGGGCACCGTGGTATTGGGGTTATCCCTGCTGAGTCTGGCCTTAAGTCTTGTGATCTCAGAAGCCCTGGCGCGGCATATCACAAAGCCGGTCAGCCGTCTGGATAAGGCCATCGCCAAGGTGAAAGATGGAGATTTAAGCATCCAGGTCAAGGTGAAGACCAATGATGAGCTTGGCCGTCTGACCGAGAGTTTTAACCAGATGGTCAAGGATCTGAAGCGGTATCTGGAGGACCGGGTCCAGCAGCAGAAGGACTTAAACGCGACCACCCTGCGGCTTTACCAGACCCAGTTAAACCCTCATTTCCTATATAATACCCTGGATACCATCAAATGGAGCGCCAAGATCCATCAGATCCCGGAGATTGCGGTGCTGGCGGAAAATCTGGCGGTGATCCTGCGGAAAAGCATTTCCAGTAAGCCGTTTATCCGGCTGCGGGAGGAATTGGATACCATCGAGAGTTATATTAAGATCCAGAAGATCCGGTTTGCGGGCCGTTTTCTCTATGAGACGGAGATCCCGGATGTGCTGGAGGACTGCATGATCCCGAAGATGATTCTGCAGCCGCTGGTGGAGAACGCTATCATCCACGGTCTGGACGGCTGTGAAAATGGATACATCTGCATTTACGCAGCTCAGAAGGATGGAATCCTGCGGATTTCTGTCACCGACGATGGCTGCGGCATGGGACAGGAGATGTTAGACTGGATCAACAGCCCCGATCCGATAAAACGGGACGGACACCTGGGGCTTTATAATGTGATCCGGATCTTGAAGCTGTATTATGGAGAAGAATATGGAATGCAGGCGGAATCGGATGCGGAAGGCACGACCGTGACGCTTACGCTTCCGGCGCAGAAGGAGGCTCCTCATGTATAAAGTAGTGGTGGTAGAAGATGAAAATGTGGTCAGAAAGGGCATTATCTTGACGATTGACTGGTCCACCCTGGACTGTGTGGTGGTGGGCGATGCGGCCAACGGGGAAGAGGGCGTGGAGCTGGTGGACCGCCTGAAGCCGGACATTGTGGTCTCAGATGTGAAAATGCCCCGCATGGACGGAGTGGAGATGATCGAGCAACTGCGGAAACAGGGATGTAAGGCGAAATTTATCATTCTGACGGCATACAGCGATTTCAAATACGCTCAGAGCGCTCTGCGTTTAGGTGTCAGCGACTATCTGTTAAAGCCTTTAAAGGATGGAGAATTGGAAGAAGCGGTGCGGAAAATTTTGTTGGTGGCGGAAACCGGGACAGCCCAGGCAGATGAGGAAGCTTCCACGGTGCTCCATTTGCGGAGCGCAAAAAATGCAAAGAATAAATACGTGGAGCAGGCCATCCGGTTTATTGAGGCCCATTACCGGGAAGATATCAATATCAGTACAGTGGCAAATGATCTGGAGATCAGCGAAGGGTATCTAAGCCGTGTGTTTAAGAAAGAGACAGATTATACTTTTACGAATTACCTGACGCTGTACCGCATGAAGGTGGCGACAAAACTGCTTTCGGACTGCAGGGTGAAGGTGTACGAGGTGGCAGATCAGGTTGGGTATTCGGACACGGCCTATTTC
>CAKRWX010000486.1 GCA_934418055.1 uncultured Lachnospiraceae bacterium | reverse complement strand
ATCCAGTCCCCAGCCGATATCATCATGGCACCGCAGATAATTCAGGAAGGTATATTCGCCCGGCAGATGGTACACACTGTCAAGCTGTTTTTCCAGAAGTCTGGTATCCTTCGTTGCCACCGTATTCCAGATGGTTGCCATGGTCGTCACATTGTAGAGCATATGGCACTCCGGCTTCTCTGGCGTTCCAAAATAAGGCACGACCTTTTCCGGTTCCATCACCACTTCGCCAAGCAGCAGAATTCCGGGACATACGATCTCACCGATCATACGCATCATCCGGACGATCGTATGGACCTTCTGCAGATTTCTGCAGGAGGTTCCAAGCTCTTTCCAGATGTACGGAACCGCATCGATCCGGATGATATCAATGCCCAGATTTGCAAAATACAGGAAATTATACATCATCTCATTGAAAACCACAGGATTCGCATAATTTAGATCCCACTGATAGGGATAAAACGTGGTCATGACCACTTTCTCGATCTCCGGAAGCCAGGTGAAATTACCAGGAGCTGTAGTTGGGAATACCTGTGGGACTGTTTTTTCAAACTGTGACGGGATATCCCAGTTATCATAAAAGAAATAGCGGTCCTGGTACTCTTTTTCCCCTGCTCTTGCACGCTTTGCCCACTCATGATCTTCGGAAGTATGGTTCATGACAAAATCCAGGCAGATGCTGATTCCCTGTTTCCGGCATTCCGAAGCCAGTGACTCCAGATCCCGGATCGTTCCCAGCTCCGGCTGTACCTTTCTGAAATCTGCCACTGCGTATCCACCGTCAGAACGGTCCTTTGGAGATTCCATCAGCGGCATCAGATGAAGATAATTGATCCCGCACTCCTTTAAATAATCCAGATGCTTCTTAACCCCTTTTAAATTGCCCCCAAACATCTTCGTGTACATCATCATGCCCAGGATATCGCTTCCCTTATACCAATCCGGGTCTGCCTCCCGGGTCAGATCAGAAGCTTTTAATACCTTTTTCCTGGTGTCATAAAATTGTTTCATAGAAGCGCACAATTCATCAAAATGCTCCTGATCGTCATACAATTCCATATAGAGCCATTTCAACTCATCGATATGCTTTTGAAACCTTGCTTCATAAATCTCTTCCTCTTTTTTCATACCATAAACCTCAATTTCATTTCAGAATTGTCTGGCATTTTTACTGTAAAAGGCTGCAGTGATATTCTTTTCCTTCAGGTCTTCCAACCCGTCTGTCCCATGGACCACTGTAGATCTGCACAACGATGCCATCGTTCTCCTTTTTCATGGTAAATACCTGATAGTATTCTCCATTTACCATACGGATCTGCATGCAAAGTCTTCCATCTGAAAGCCACCTTGCAGCCGTCCACACCTCATAATCTCCCCACAGGGAACAGAGAAGTCCCCGTTTGGGCTCCGCCCCATCTCCTACCGGGAGTCTTCCGCGGTTGCAGTTATCTTCAAAGCAAAGCATGATTCCGTCATCCGTCTGTTCCAGCCGAAGTGACTGGATACCGGTTCTGTGCTGTTCTGTCCAGGTCGAGGTATGGCAGTTGTTCACTCGGCTTTCTGCCAGCACCGACGCCTGGTTTTCTGGAAACACGATCGTTTTTCCAAGAAGCTCTGTCCAGAGCTTTTCTGTCTGCACAGGAGTCGTCTCATGCTCCAGCGGCCACGCAATATGTAACGATGCTTTTCTTTGTTCCAGTTCCCGTTCTGTCTGTTCGGAATCCTCATCTGCGCCCTTCATGGCCGGAACCAGATATTTCCAGACCAGCCGCAGCACTGCTTCTGTATATGCCTCGCCGCAGGTCGTCACAACAGACGCATCGTAATCCTTAAGCACGATTCCAAACTGTCCAAACATACCGTCAAACCGGAAGGTGTTTGGTATCTGGCACATCCATACCTGGAAACCATATCCAC
>CAKRWX010000485.1 GCA_934418055.1 uncultured Lachnospiraceae bacterium | reverse complement strand
CTTCTGTCCTATTTTTATCTAGCAGACCACGATTTTCTTGAAACATACCACGATCCCAGATCCGTGAAACTGATATCTTTATATTATCACAAACTATTCAGTTAAGGAATACTTTTAATGAAAAGAATGAATTTCATTTCTTTCCATAGCCGTGCTATGATAAAGCCAACAGAGATGATACCGGTATCAAAACCGGCGGCCCGGCCAGCCGCCTTCTCACAAAGGTGATGGAGGAATAAATAATGCAGGAACATAGAATGGATGTGGTGAACCTTCCCGTAACAATCATGCGCGGAGGTACCAGCAAAGGAATTTATATCTTAGAAAAGGATCTTCCAGCCGATCAGGAAACATGGGAGCCATTACTGCTTCGCATGATGGGAAGCCCGGATAAAAAGCAGATCGACGGTCTTGGCGGTTCCCAGTCTGTAACCAGCAAAGTGGCCATTGTAAAAAAATCAGAACGTGATGACGCGGACGTGGATTACACCTTCGCACAGGTCTCTGTGGATAAGCCACTGGTCAGCTACAAAGGAAACTGCGGAAATATTTCTTCCGGCGTCGGCCCTTTTGCCATTGAAAAAGGACTGGTAAACGCAGAGGAAGGCACCACAACCGTTCGCATCTATAATACAAATACTGATAAAGTAATCGCTGCAGATGTCACAACCAGTAACGGACATGTAGTATATGATGGTGATTTTCAGATTGCCGGAGTTCCTGGAACTGCTTCCCCAATCCGTTTGAAATTTCTTGACCCGGCTGGTACGCTGGGAAAAGGGCTTCTCCCTACCGGAAATGCCACTGATCTCCTGGAAATTCCCGGATTTGGACCGGTAGAAGTTTCTATCGTAGACGCTGCCAATCCGCTGGTATTTGTAAAAGCCGAAACCTTAGGTCTCATCGGCTGGGAACTTCCGGATGAGTTAAATGCGGATGAGAAAAAACTGGAACTTTTAGAAACTGTCCGGGGAATGGCCGCACAGAAGCTTGGCCTGACGGATGATTACAAAAAATCCGCATGGGAAACTCCTGGCATTCCGAAAATGACTTTTGTGGCAGAAGCAGAGGACTATGTGACTTCTGATGGAAAAGAAGTGAAAAAAGAGGACATTGATCTCTTATCCCGCATGATGTCCATGCAGAAAACCCACCCAAGCTATGCCATGACCGGCGCTATGTGTACCGCTGCCGCAGCGGTAATTCCCGGCAGTGTGGTGCAAAAGGTTTTAAATCCGGCGGCGGATACACAGTTTATTCGCATCGGACACCCAGGCGGCGTCCTGGAATGCGGCGTAGACTATGAGATGAAAGAAAATCAACCGGTAATTGAAGATACTTTTGGTTTCCGTACAGCTAACCTTTTATTAGAAGGAACCGCTGTGATTCGAAAGTAAGAGGGGGATAAAAAATGGAGATGGTAAGAACGTTTCTTCCGCAGATTTCACTGCTTGTATTGGTTGCAGTGATCGCAGTGGGATTTATCAAAAAGATCAATATTGGATTTTTTTCCATTGGAGCCGCATTTTTATTAGCGCTCCTGGCAATGGCCGTGGATTTTGAGATTGCGTCCGGTACTGGTACACGCCTTTTAAAGGCCAGTGATGTCACCAAAGGATTTTCCAGTTCCATGTTTGTAACCCTTGTTGGCGTTACCTTTTTATTCGGTATGGCGTCCCAGAATGGCACTTTGGACCTGTTTTCCAAAAAAATCGTGGCACTGGTTGGCAAGCGGACCTATCTGATTCCGGTTCTGATGTTTTTCCTTTCCGCCTTTATCTCTGCCATCGGCCCAGGCCATATCGCTGCTGGAATCCTGATGACTACCTTTGCCATCTACCTGGCACTGGAACTGGATATCAACCCGATGGCAACCGCACTGTACGCAAAACTGGGAGCCAATGCCGGATGTGCCTCTCC
>CAKRWX010000484.1 GCA_934418055.1 uncultured Lachnospiraceae bacterium | reverse complement strand
CTTCTTTAAAATCCGTTTCTGTGATCTGTAAATTATGGGAGCGGAAATACCAGACCACTCCGGATCTGGTGGTGATCGAGGGACCATTGGCAGGCGGCCATCTGGGATTTTCCAGAGAGCAGCTGGCAGAATTAGAGGCCGATACCACCGATACGGCTCATACCTTTCACAAAGAGGCTTACGAGGCGGAGATCCGTTCCATCATCGATTTTGTGAAAAAGTTAGGTGAAAAATATGGGAAAACGATCCCGGTTGTCGTTGCTGGTGGCATCTATACTCATGAGGACGTCCTTCGCCAGCTGGAATTAGGCGCAGACGGTGTCCAGGTGGCAACACGTTTTGTCACCACGGAGGAATGTGATGCGCCAGAGGCTTACAAGCAGGCGTACATTCAGGCAAAACAGGAAGATATCGTCATCACCAAGAGCCCGGTGGGAATGCCAGGCAGAGCCATCCGCAATGCATTCTTAAAACAGGTAGAAGCAGAGCGGAAGCCGCCGAAACACTGCTATCAGTGCCTGGAGCACTGCGATCGGGCAAAAATTCCGTACTGCATTACAGATGCTTTAGTTCAGGCCGCTGAGGGCCATTTAGACCAGGCGTTGTTATTCTGCGGAAGCAATGCGTATCGGGCAGAACGGATCGAGACCGTGCAGGAAGTGATGGACGATCTGGTATTTGGGATATAATATAAGGTTTATGAAGGGGGATTTCGCAGTAAGAGACGCGGGATTCCCCAGTTTTCGTTCATAAGAAATCTGGTGCCACGCTCTATGGCAGTGAATGTTGTATACAGGATTCATGTTCGTAAAACTCGCAGGCATGAATTACCCTATCTTCTTCATATAGTGAAAAAAAGACCAGGGACAGACCAATATGCTAAATGGACTCTGGGCGTTTATGATGATCGCCGGAATCATTTATGGGAGTTTTCATGGAAACATCCAGGCAGTAACTGAAGCGGCTTTCCAGTCTGCCGGAGAGGCCGTCAGCCTGTGCATCACCATGCTTGGGATCATGTCCTTCTGGACCGGGATCTTAAAAATTGGGGAGCGGGCTGGGGTGATTGAAGCATTGACCAGGAAAATGACGCCGTTGATCCATTTCTTATTTCCGGAGCTGCCGTGTGGTCATCCGGCGGTTGGCTCCATTTCTGCCAATCTCATTGCCAATGTCCTGGGACTTGGCTGGGCGGCAACACCTGCGGGATTGAAGGCTATGGAAGATTTAAAAGAGCTGGAGGAAGAACGCCGCAGTGCAGATCCTATGTACGCCAGAAGAGTTCCAGAGGGCACTGCCAGCGGGGAAATGTGTACCTTTCTGATCATCAACATTTCTTCTCTTCAGCTGATCCCGGTGAATATGATCGCTTACCGCAGCCAGTATGGCAGCCGCGTGCCCATGGCGATCGTAGGCCCGGCTCTTGTGATCACCTTGGCGACGACTCTTGTGGCGGTGGTGTTCTGTCTGGGAAAGCAGGGGCAGGAAATGAAAAAAAGAGGAATACAGAGACGAAGAGGGAAACAAGAGGAAGAAACTTGTGAACGAAGGGTACAGAACATAAAAATACCGGAACGAGAATTACGGATCGATGGAACCCCAAGAGGTGGACGCTTATGAGATTTCTTCTTTATATTTCCCGTTTTATGATCCCTTTGGTTATTGTATACATGATAACCTTTGGGTTACTGATGAAGCGACCAGTCTACGATGATTTCGTGGAAGGAGCTAAAGAAGGAGCGAAAACTGTAGCAGGTGTATTTCCAACACTGGTGGGTCTGATGGTGGGAACCGGGATTCTGCGGGCATCGGGGTTACTGGAGTGGTTTGCTGGATTTCTTGCTCCTGCGGCGGAGAAAGCAGGAGTCCCGTCCCAGCTGATCCCGGTAGCGGTGGTAAAATTATTTTCTTCCAGTGCAGCGACCGGGCTGGCGCTGGACATTTTCAAGGAATAC
>CAKRWX010000483.1 GCA_934418055.1 uncultured Lachnospiraceae bacterium | reverse complement strand
GCATTGTATAACGTGAGTGAAGATCAAATGGCCGCTAAGATGAGGGTTACAAAGCGTACGGTGCAAAATCGGCGCGAAGATCCTAGGAACTATACGTTGGAAGAATTATGGGCGCTCTCCAAAACCCTGAAATTAACGCCGGTACAGGCAGCCAGCATTGTTCTGGGAAGGTCACTAACCAGTAAGGAAATTAAAGAGTTTATTTTGATGTAGGAGGTGATTAGAATGGCAAAGATCAAGAACTATGACGGCCAGACCGGTATGGAGCTGTCCTATGTGGCAGTGCAGGCAACCAGGCCAAAGAAGAAACCAGTGGACTGGGTAGGTATCACGGAGACATTTATAGCCGGTGGCATGTGGGTGATAGTCTTCATGATGCTTGGGGCTGCGCTTGCGGTCCAGGTGCTGTGATGGCTGTATGGAATGACCAGTGCGGTACCTGCATCAGGAAGAACCGGTGCATGGAGAGAAGCCGCTTACAGGCATGCAGAGGCTACATAAAAAAGGACCCAGGCAGCGGCAACTGCGGAAGGTCCAGTAACAAAAATAAATCACACCCTCATTATACGGAGGGAGAAGGAGAATTGCAAGATGGCAAAGACAATAAAGATCACCAGCAGCAATGAAATTTCTATTGTTGATGTGGACTTTGATGATTTCAGGTCCGTTCAGAAGGCTGTAGGTGGCATGTTTGAGACAGTAAAGACACAGAGGATGTTTGATTACTTTGGTAAGCCGGTAATGATGTTGGTGGATGAAGACGGTATCGGAAAACAGCTTCCGTTAAACAGAACAGGATCACGTTTCTACGGATACCCTATTGTAGGAGATTTTATCCTGGCGGTTCCAACGTATGAGGATATCGTGGCTCCAGATACAGAGGAACTTGCTGAATGGAAGGAACGCCTGATCCGGGATCAGAACTTGAAGGAAGTGGAAGGATGAGCCGCCTACAGCACTACCCGGACAGCCAGATCCGGATCACAGCACCGTTCTTTCTATTAAGCTGTAGCTGTGGCCTGCGTAACTGGTCTTTACTGGGAGAGATTACTCCGTGTCCGAACTGCGGCAAACTTATGAAGCTGGAAGGTGATGTAAATGGTGACAAAAAAGCTGTTTAACAGCCGGGAAGCGTGGCTGCAGGGGAGAAAAAACCATATAGGCGGTTCGGATGCGGCCGCCTGTATGGGATTAAATCCGTATAAGGATAACGTGCAGCTCTGGGAAGAAAAGGTGGGACTGGTGCTTCCGGAAGATATTTCTAATAAGGATTATGTCCAGTATGGCACAGAGGCGGAAGAACATCTCCGTGCTCTGTTCGCGTTGGATCATCCGGAATACAAAGTCTTTTATGATCCGGATAACATGTTTACTAATTCTAAGTATCCATGGATGCATGCTTCTCTGGATGGGGAACTTCTGGACAGTACCGGCCGTCATGGAATCCTGGAGATCAAGACTACTAACATTCTGCAGAGTTCCCAGTGGGAGAAATGGAGAGACAAGATCCCGGATAATTATTTCTGCCAGGTACTCCATTATCTGGCAGTAACGGAATACGATTTTGCAGTTCTGAAGGCTCAGATCAAAAGTGGACAGGGAGAACAGATGCGGATCGAGACAAGGCATTACTTTATTGAACGTAAAGAAGTCGAGGAGGATATAGAGTGTCTGGTAGAAGCAGAACGCCGGTTTTGGAACTGCGTGGTTACAGGTACCAGGCCGAACCTGATCCTTCCGACAATATAGAAAAGAGGAGAGCATACATAATGGAACTTAAGATCTACAGCCCACAGGATACGGGCTTTATCCAGAAGATCGACTGGAACTATGAGGATTTGAAAAAAGAGATCGCGGCAGCAATAGAGAGCTACGCAAATTCTGTTTACACAGATGACATGATCAAAAAGGCCAAGGAAGACAGGGCCAAACTGAATAAGGTATCGGATGCGTTAAA
>CAKRWX010000482.1 GCA_934418055.1 uncultured Lachnospiraceae bacterium | reverse complement strand
AAATTCAACAGAAAGAAAAATCCAGACGACTGATCTTACGATCAGTGCAGAAAGTGTAAAGCTCCATTGAGCGGTTACATAGACGCTTTCAAATGAAATAAAAAATTGGCGTGTGAAGAATGAGTGATCATTTATCACGCGCCAATTTTTGCTTTTAAAAATAATCGGAGATATAAGGTTCAGACTGCTCGATGGCATCCTCAAGAAGATCAATAATTGCTTCACTGGTATTTAAGCGTCCGACCTTCGCCAGATAACAGGGGCGTTTATAGCCCATCAGCATCGTAGTCATTGTCTGGATCGTTATTTGATCAGGACATTCCTCTGAAATCGGGGTTGCAGTTCCTTTGCCATTCTTATCAATTTTTAAACAGAAGGAGCCCTGATTGCATTCCATGATCGGGTCCAGGAGAGTGAAATGCCATTCACGATCATTATTGTCAGGCTTAAAGGGGTATTGAGCAATAAATTGCTGAAAATCTACAATCCTGGCCATGTAATAAGGGGAAATGGTTTCCTGTATCTCTGCATCATCGAAAAGGAAAGCGAGAGGTTCGCTGGTGAAGGTATTGCCTTCTACCCGTGTGATCATGGAAAAATGGGCAGATATAAAATTCCACAAGCCGATGCGGGCTTCCTCTGTATTGTAGATCATATCTTTTATATGGAAGATCTCATCTTCGATCCAATAGATCACATATCCATCCGGAACATCCTTGTCAGTATAATAGATGGCAGCCATAATATCGTCCTGATCCCATAACCAGTATTCATTCCATGCCAGATCATCACGGATGACTGCACCGTGTGTATGAGCAGAATAGCGGTTATAGGTTTCCTGGATAGCGCTGCTTTCCGGTGCCACCCGGCGTACAAAGCCTGGAACCTGCCGTTTCTTTGGAAGCTGGAAATCTTTGATCTTATAAGTGATTTTGTCAGAAATCAGCTCCCAGCCTTTCCTTCGGTAATAGGGAATGGAGTACGGAAACAGATAGGAAATGTACTGACCCTTTTCCCGCATATTTTTTAAAGCCTGTTCCAGAAGCTTGTGCATCAGCCCCATGTTGGAGTATTCAGGATATGTGCCGACCCCTGTGAGTCCACCCATAAAATAAATAGTTCCGTAGATGTTGATGTGCATGGGATAAACAGCGACCTGGGAGACTAAGGTGTTATCATCAAACCAGCCAATGACATCTGCCTTTTCCATAGTAGGGAATTTAGCGCGGATGATCTCTTTTTCCTGCCATCCGACATCGCTTAATTGATGATCCGTGACCTGAAATACATAGCGGAGCAGGGCATTATATTGTTCCATATGCTGACTGGACAGCTGCTGCATGTGTAGATGATTGTGACGCATAAAAACCTCCTGCATGTATTATGTGACATCGCGTTGCTATGAATGGTTAATCAGTTTCTGCTTTTGATATGAATTGAGCCCGGTACTCATTGGGAGAAAGTCCGGTATTCTTGTGAAATTGCCGGGAAAAGTATTTTTCATCTTCAAAACCAACCAGATTTGCCACATCTTTAATCTTAACTCCCGGGGTTTCAAGAAGTTCTTTGGCATGATCGATCCTGATCTGGTTTAGATAGGAAACCATGCTGATATGAAAGGTGTTTTTAAATTTTCGACACATATAATTTTTGTTGATGAAAAACAGTTGGGCGCAGGAAAACTGACTGAAGGGCTTGGCGTAATTCAGGCGAATATAGTGCGCGACCTGGTAGATTACGTCATTTTGCGGATTGGTGCTTGGAGAAGTCAGTTCTCCGGATAATTGAAACATTTCAAATTTGATGCTTTTTTTCAAACTTTCAAGCGATAAATGACCATCACTATCTAAAAATTGAAAATAAAATAGTTTTGGACAATCGGAAAGAGTGAGTTTTGGATATTGTCTGGAAAGTTCAATGTTCCAGTTTTCCATCAGATGATTAAAATGCTCAATCGCATGGAA
>CAKRWX010000481.1 GCA_934418055.1 uncultured Lachnospiraceae bacterium | reverse complement strand
CCTGACGATCCTGGTCCTCTTCTTTTAAGATCATAGTGCTGTTGTAGAACTTATTAAATGCATCAGACAGCTCATAGATAAACTGACAGATCTTATGAGGAGCAGTCTCCGCGAAGCTGTTCTCGATCACCTCATTGTACTTGGTCAGCTGCAGCATCAGTGCTTTCTCTGCGTCAGATACCGGAGCCAGGATCTTCGCCTCTTCTGCACGATGTCCGTTCAGCTCCTGATACTTGTTCAGGATAGACTTAATGCGGACGATGGTGTACAGAATGTATGGGCCGGTATTTCCCTCGAAGGAAACGAAGCGGTCAATATCAAAGATGTAATCCTTGGACGCCTGGTTGGACAGATCACCGTATTTTAATGCTGCAAGGCCGATTACCTTGGCAGTCTCTTTCGCTTCTTCCTCGCTGATGGTACGGTTTTCCATGATTCTTGCATAAACAGCGTCATTGATCTCTGCCACCAGATTTTCCAGACGCATCACACCGCCCTCTCTGGTCTTAAATGGTTTGCCATCCTTACCATTCATGGTACCGAACATCAGATGTACCATCTGGGTATCTGGTTTCACATAGCCGGCTTTTTTCGCCACACGGAACACCTGAATAAAATGCAGTTCCTGGCGTTTATCAGTAATATAGATATATTTGGAAGGTGCAAAATCCTTCTCACGCTCGATGATGGTTCCTAAATCGGAGGTTGCGTACAGAGCAGCGCCGTCGGATTTACGGATGATACATGGAGGCAGTTCCTTGGAATCACCTTCCTGTGCAATATCAACCACCAGCGCACCCTGGCTCTCATATGCCAGACCCTTGTCCTGCAGATCCTGAATCAATCCTGGAATATATGGCTGAGCATCGCTTTCCCCTTTCCACAGATCGAAGGTTACGCCCAGATTGCCATAGTTTTTCTTTAAGTCTGCCAGGGAAACATTCATGATATGCTTCCAGATAGCCCGGAATGGTTTGTAACCATTCTGTAACTTAAAAGTAGCTTCCTGTGCTCTTGCTTTAAATGCCTCATCCACTTTGGACTTGCCGCTGGCAGTCGGATAGATATCCTCTAACTCAGAGATGGTAAATGGAGCCTCCTCCGGATACTCGCCCTCAAAGGACTCATCAAAATATGGCAGCTCCGGCTTGCGGTCACGCAGCTCCTCGATAATCAGACCCATCTGCAGACCCCAGTCACCCAGATGCACATCGCCGATCATATGATAGCCCAGGAAACGTCCCATTCTTTTGATGCTCTCACCGATGATCGCAGAACGCAGATGACCGACATGAAGTGGCTTTGCCACATTAGCTCCGCCGTAGTCCACGATGATGGTCTCGCCGGTCTTTACTTCTTCCACGCCCAGCTTGTCCTCAGCCTGCATGCCATTCATATAAGAAGCGAGATACTCGCCATTTAGACGGATATTGATAAATCCAGGCATCACTGCCGTGATCTCAGAAAACATCTCATTGCCCTGAAGCTTCTCTACTACTTCATTCGCAATATCGATCGGTTTCTTTTTATATGCTTTCGCTGCTGCCATGGCGCCGTTGCACTGATACTCACACAGGTCCGGGCGGTTAGACAGGGTGACACGGGCATAAGAGCGATCATAACCACAGTTCTCAAAGGCCGGTGCCAGTTCCGCTACGATACATTCCAGAATCTTTTTCACGTTCTATTTCTCCTTTGGTTCTTTTCTTTTAATTATAATAAGTCAACTATTAATTATAAAGGAAGTTGGTGGGAAAATCAACGATAAATAGTCATAAAATAACAAAAGGCTCTGCTTATCGCAGAACCTTTTGTAGCATTTTCTTTCGGAAACTATGTTTCCTAGCCAGATTGTGGTAAATGCTTAACCCTTATAAAGCTGTTATAAGGAACTGACCTCTGGCGCAGCGCCTTATGTCTTTGCTTGGCAGACACTCAAGTTGCCTGTCTTTATTAGTATATTACCATTTTCT
>CAKRWX010000480.1 GCA_934418055.1 uncultured Lachnospiraceae bacterium | reverse complement strand
GTATTGTTCCCATAAAGCCTTTAATTGCTGCATATGGATACCTCCATAAAAAATCTGTAAAGTAAATTATAACACAAGAAACACGAAAAACAAAGTTTTCTGCGTTACAGTTTGTGCAATGCAGAAATTGGAACTTTCTGAATTTGAGAATCAATTTCCATAACTCAAATACTTGAATTTCTTGCAAATATAGTGTAAATTAGTGGTGGAAATAAAACTATTTACTTGGAGGTAAGTGATCATGGAAGAGGCAGCAAAATTATTTGATATGAAGGTACTTCATGTAGGAATCAATGCGACAGGTGAAGAGCAGGCTCTTGGCTGGGCAGGGGAATTCTTAAAGTTCTTCGATCTGCCAACCAAGAACGGCAACAGCTCCGTATTCGCAGGCACTCTCGTTGAGATCATGAAAGGAAACGGACGTGGAACCGTAGGCCATATCGCTTTTGGTGTAAACGATGTTGACAAAGCCGTTGAGTATTTCAAAGAGCGCGGTGCAAACCCGATCGAGGAGACCAGAAAGGTCGTAGATGGCAAGACAACATTTGTTTACTTAGATAAAGAGATCGCAGGCTTTGCAATCCACTTAAATCTGGTAAAATAATGAGTAATGTCGTAATTGTAGGCGGAGGCGCGGCCGGCATGGCCGCAGCCATTGCCGCTGCAGGAATCGGACATGAAGTCCATTTATATGAGAAAAATGAAAAACTGGGGAAAAAGGTCTACATTACCGGAAAGGGCCGTTGTAATGTAACGAACGCCTGCGACATGGAGACTATGCTGCAGAACGTGGTGACCAATCCCCGTTTTTTGTATAGCAGTTTTTATGGGTTCACCAACCAGGATATCATGGATCTTCTGGAACGGAACGGCTGCCCGTTAAAGACGGAGCGCGGGAACCGGGTTTTTCCGGTATCGGATAAGTCTTCCGATGTGATCTCTGCTTTAAGCCGTCAGATGCGGGATCTGAATGTGGATGTCCATCTGCATTCAGAGGTGAAGGATCTGTTGGTGGAGGACGGACACTGTGTGGGAATCCGGCTGAAGAAAAATAATACCAAAGTTTTTGCGGATGCTGTGATCGTGGCAACGGGAGGCATGTCCTACCAGGCCACCGGCTCTACGGGAGATGGTTATGATTTTGCAAAAGAATGCGGCCATACGGTGACAGAGCTGTCTCCGGCTTTAGTGCCATTTGAAGCGGCAGAAGATGATGTACGCAGTCTTCAGGGAGTGTCATTACGGAACATCGAGGCAGTGATCTACGATGGGAAGAAAGAACTGGACCGGGAATTTGGCGAGATGTTATTTACCCATTTTGGTGTCAGCGGCCCGGTACTTTTGAGTGCCAGCAGTTATGTAGCCAAAGCCATCCGCAGACATCCCTTAAAACTGGTGATCGATTTAAAGCCAGCCTTAAGCGAGGAACAGCTGGATACCAGGATTCTGCGGGATTTTGAAGGATTTCTGAATAAACAGTTTAAGAATTCTTTGGCACATCTGCTGCCATCTAAGATGATCCCGGTGGTGATCGCGCGAAGCGGAATTTCTCCGGATAAAAAGGTCAACGAGATCACCAGACAAGAGCGGGCGGCTCTGGTTTCTGTTTTAAAACAATTCCAGGTAACCTTAACCGGACTTCGGGATTACAAAGAAGCTATTATCACCCAGGGCGGTATTTCTGTGAAGGAGATTAATCCCACTACCATGGAATCCAAGAAGGTTTCCGGCCTTTATTTTGCCGGAGAAGTGCTGGATCTGGATGCGGTGACTGGTGGCTTTAACCTTCAGATCGCCTGGTCCACCGGATGGGCGGCGGGCTCCCATATCGAATATTAAAGGAGAATATATTTTTCATGTCATCAACGTATAATATTGCCATTGACGGACCGGCAGGCGCTGGCAAAAGCACCATCGCCAAGCTGGTGGCGGCCAAGCTGGGATTCATCTATGTGGATACCGGAGCCATGTAC
>CAKRWX010000479.1 GCA_934418055.1 uncultured Lachnospiraceae bacterium | reverse complement strand
TTCTGACAGAGGAAGATCTGTTGATCGATATGGCCCAGAAAGAGGGCTATGTCAGCGAGGCAGATCAGAATGTGACGGTTGTTCTGGATACCAACCTGACTCCGGAGCTGATCGATGAAGGCTTTGTCCGCGAGCTGGTAAGTAAGATCCAGACCATGCGTAAGGAAGCTGGCTTTGAGGTGACAGACCATATCGTTGTTTATGAGAGCGGTAATGAGAAGTTAGCAGAGCTGACTAAGAAATTTGAGGTTCAGATCAAGAAAGATGTGCTGGCAGATGAGATCATCATCGGTCAGATGGACGGTTATACAAAAGAATGGAACATCAATGGCGAGACCGTCACACTGGGAGTTGTAAAAAAAAATTAACTGAGGCAGTGGAAGAGGAGAAATTATCAATCATGGAAAAGAAGTTTGATAAGGAAGAGTTTCGCCGTTCAATTATTTATACTTTAAAGAGCCAGTTCCGTAAAAAAGTTGCGGACGCGACTCCACAGGAAGTATATCAGGCAGTGGCGTATGCGGTAAAGGACATCATCGTGGATGACTGGATCGCAACCCACAAGGAATATGAGAAAGAGGATTCCAAGACCCTCTACTATCTGTCCATGGAGTTCTTAATGGGACGTGCTCTGGGCAACAACATCATCAACCTGATGGACTATGAGCCGATCAAAGAAACTCTGAATGAGATGGGCTTTGATCTGAATGTGCTGGAGGACCAGGAGCCGGATGCCGCTTTAGGCAACGGCGGCCTGGGCCGTCTGGCGGCCTGCTTCCTGGATTCTTTAGCAACTCTTGGCTATCCGGCGTATGGCTGCGGTATCCGCTATCGCTATGGTATGTTCAAGCAGAAGATCGAGGATGGCTATCAGGTAGAGGTTCCGGACGAGTGGTTAAAGGACGGCAACCCATTTGAGATCCGCCGTTCTGAGTATGCGACCGAGGTTAAATTCGGCGGCTATGTAAAACACATCTGGGAAGATGGCAAGGAGAAATATGTCCAGGAGGGCTATGAATCCGTTATGGCAGTTCCTTACGATCTTCCGATCGTAGGCTACGGCAACCATGTAGTCAACACTTTAAGAATCTGGGACGCACAGCCGATCAATATGTTCAACCTGGATTCCTTTGATAAGGGTGATTACCAGAAGGCTGTAGAGCAGGAAAACCTGGCAAAGAATATCTGTGAGGTGCTCTATCCGAATGACAACCACTATGCAGGAAAGGAGCTGCGTTTAAAACAGCAGTATTTCTTTATTTCTGCAAGTGTACAGAGAGCAGTTGCAAAATACAAACAGAACCATGATGATATCCGCAAGTTCTATGAAAAGAATGTATTCCAGTTAAATGATACCCATCCGACTGTGGCAGTACCGGAGCTGATGCGTATCCTTCTGGATGAAGAGGGCTTAAGCTGGGATGAGGCATGGGAAGTAACCACCAGAACATGTGCTTATACCAACCATACGATCATGGCTGAAGCATTGGAGAAATGGCCGATCGACTTATTCTCCAGACTGCTTCCTCGTGTATACCAGATCGTAGAGGAGATCAACCGCCGGTTTACGGAGCAGATCCGCCAGATGTATCCGGGTGATGAGCATAAGGTATCCAGAATGGCGATCCTGTATGATGGACAGGTCCGCATGGCATATATGGCCATCGTCGGCAGCTTCTCTGTCAACGGTGTAGCAAAGCTGCACACCGAGATCTTAAAGAACCAGGAATTAAAGCATTTCTATCAGATGATGCCGCAGAAGTTCAACAATAAGACCAACGGTATCACCCAGAGAAGATTCCTGCTTCATGCCAACCCATTGCTGGCTTCCTGGGTAACTGAGAAGATCGGCACAGATGCATGGATCACAGATCTTCCACAGATCGCAGGCTTAAAGAAATGGGTGGATGATGAGAAAGCACAGAAGGAGTTTCAGGAGATCAAGTACCAGAACAAGGTACGCCTGGCCAAATACATCAAGG
>CAKRWX010000478.1 GCA_934418055.1 uncultured Lachnospiraceae bacterium | reverse complement strand
TTTTCAACATCCTGTTCTACCTCCATTTTCAGAAGCCGATCCACATTGGCTTTTGCAGTCAAAAGCTCCCTCATTTCTTCACGGGAATGACGATACTCGGCATAAGCCTTTTTCTTTTCTTCCAACAATTTTGCATACTCGACCTGCAATTCTTTAACTTTGGGCAGCTTCTTGATTCCCATATCATCGAAAGCCTTTTTCGCAGCCTGATGAAGTAAGATTTCTTGCTCATGCTCATCAAGAAACTTTTTAGAATAACCGGCCTTACGATACGCCACATAGACCTCACGGGTTTTAGCATAATTAACGATGTGAGTACGCAGGACAGCAATTTCCGCCATACGCTTCTCTGCCGTTTTAATCTGCGCCGACAGTTCGTTATGGTATGCCGTTGCTTTCGCTGCTTTTTCTTCCAGAACTGCATACTCCAGCAGGTTATGTTCCGACAAATAGTTCATAGTCTGTGCCATTTGTTTCAGGTTAAAAATCTTAGCCCATCGTGCATAACCAGCACCTTTTCCGGCCTGCAACTTTGCCTGTATATCCACCAGCAAATTGACCTTTGGTGTTTCGGTTTGGACGATGTTTTTCTTTTTGGGTGTATGCTCTTTCTTCCCGGAAAGTACCGCCTGCAAATCCTCTAATCTATACCCATCTCCCAGGCTATCCATACGGGCTGCCTTATCCCAATCCGGGAATTTCAAACGATACGATTTTCCGCGCTTGGATACCTCACAACCATTCTCCTGCAATAACTTCAGCAGTTCATCTAAGCTGGCAGGTTTCTGCTCCAGCGCTTGATCTATTGCCACACGCAGTAATTCTCGATGGGAGGGTTTTGCCTGATCGCCCAGCCATTTATTATAGCTTTTTCCATGAGGCTTCGGATTTTCTACGATCGACAGACCATTCTCAATACAAATGGTATCATTCAGCCTGCGAACTGCTCTGGTACTGCCCCAAAAATTTCGGAACTTCCGGTCACAATCCGTATTAACCGCAGACCAGATAATATGATTATGAACGTGAGCTTTGTCTATGTGCGTACATACCACAAAAGCATGATTCTCTTTCGTGAATCTTCTGGCAAATTCCACTCCCAGCCGGTTGGCTTCCTCTGGTGTGATTTCTCCGGGACGAAAAGACTGGCGCACATGATAAGCAATCACATCGTCCGCACCACGCACTCGCCCGGTAACAGCGATATACTGCCTTTTTGCTAAAAGGAACTCCGCATCAACCGTTCTGCTGTCGCACGCAAATCCTGTGATGAGCTTGCCATTATCTGTTTTCTGTGGGTTTGCTACATAGTCAATGATGTCACTGATTGCCCGACTTTCTGTGCGGCCCTTGCCAACATGAAGCGGCATGATTCTTGTGGTTGCCATAATGCTTCCTCCTCTCCAAACACAAAAGCTGCCACCCAACGAATTTTTATCGTTGAAGTGACAGCTTTCTGTCATTATGCACACCTCTGCAATGGTGTTTTTATGTTCTTTTACTATTCAAAAACTCAACCAGCTCATAGACTGTTGTTACCGGATTACTATCCCGGCAGATCACAGCAACCTGATCTCTGGTTAATCGCTCCACCCGTTCTTTTGCGTACTGAATAGCTTCTGGCTGATGTTCCTGCAATTCTTCAAAAACATCCACGCTTTTTCCGTAGCTCTCCAGATACCCTTTATTTTTCAGGATGTCAATTACCGTAGCGGAATCTTTCAAATATCCATTTCGCTTCTCAAAATGGAGCAGATACCAATATTCAAATGCCGGATTGGAATATGCGATTTTGTACCCATGCTTCTCTGCATAAGAAATTGCTGCCTGAAGCTCTGAGTCTTTATTATCATCACAGTCGAATACACACCAAAGCTGATCTCCGTCTTTTGGATAATAATCTGCTTGAGAAATCAAAGCCTTTGCGTGCTTTACCAAATGTTCCGCTGCCTTATGCTTTGATGAAATCGGAATAATATCTACTAGA
>CAKRWX010000477.1 GCA_934418055.1 uncultured Lachnospiraceae bacterium | reverse complement strand
AGTGTGGTTTTTCCACATCCAGACGGGCCAAGCAGTGTAAAAAACTCGCCCGGTTTAATCTCTAAATCTACCCCATTTAGCGCTGTAAAGTTTCCATATTTTTTCACGGCTTTTTTTATGACTACTGCATGACTCATACCTGTTTCCTCCATTTCTTGTTTTGCGGTTTAATCGAAAAACCGCCCGCCCCTATGGGCAAGGCGGTCTTTTTTATGAACCGTATTAGTTCACCATAATGTCATTGAATTTCTCAATGTTTGCTTCTTTTTCATTTGCTGCCCAGTCAAAGTCATAGTCTACTAATACCAGATCCTCTAACTTAGCCATGCCTTCGCCAACTTCCATATCGCTTCTAACTGGACGACGTCCCCAGTTCTGGCTCTGCTCAGTCTGGCATTCTTTCGAAGTTACGAAATCGATAAACAGCTTCGCGTTTTCTTCGTTCGGGCATCCCTTTACTAATGCAACACCATCAGGAACTGCACTGGTGCCGTCTTTTGGATATACAAATCCAACGGATGGATCGTCTGCGTATTTGATTGCGGATTTCTCGATGGTCAGTCCTACATAGAACTCGCCATCAGCTACCATCTTATGGCATTTACCAGAGGAGTCTACGATCTTTCCATCCAGGTTGTCATATAACTGCTTGATGAAATCCCATCCAGCTTCCTTGCCGCCATGGCCAAGGATCATGGTACAAAGCTGTGTATATGCGGAACCGGATTTAGATGGCAGACAGTAAGCAATCTTGCCTTTCCACTCAGGTTTGGTTAAGTCTTCCCAGGACTCTGGAATGGTCAGTCCATCTTTCTCAATCAGGTCCTTGTTATAGAAAATAACCATTGGAAGCGGGCTCTCACCGATCCATAAATCATCTGGATCCTTGTAAGCATCACCGATAAATTCATCGTTTGCACATACATACGGCTGGAAGTATTCCTTAAATGCTGCTAAGGAGTCAGCGCCGCCGCCCCAGAGCACATCTGCGATCGGGTTTGCGGATTCTGCTGCAATACGGTTACATAACTCTCCAGTACCTGCCGCTACAACTTCTACCTTCACGTTCGGATACTTCTCCATAAACAGGTTCACACCTGCGTTCAGAGGATCGGCATCATGTGGAGAATAAACAACAACACTTCCCGTATAATCTTCTGGTTTCTTCTCACCGTCTTTTGCAGCCTCAGTCTCAGCCTTGGTTTCTTCTGCCTTTGACTCCTCAGCCTTGGTCTCTTCTACCTTGGTCTCCGGAGCTGCGGTTGTCTCTGCTGCTTTACCACCACTACATGCGGTCATGCTCAGTGCCATAAGTGCTGCCAGTGTTGCTGCTGTCAAACGTTTTCTCATAATACCCTCTCCTTTTCTTTTTAAATATTTGTTTCACGAACTTGGGATTTTGTCTGTCCCGATACTGATATTATATGTTTTCTTTGTGCACTTTTCCATTTATTTTTCTGACCTTTCTTTTGTTATTCTGAACTTTGTATTGTTTTTTTGATGTTTTCATTGTTTTCTTGTGCATTATGTATCATTGCCAACATGTGTCTTATTGCTTTCGAATTTCTTTCCTGAATGTAAAGCCCTTCAAAATTATCTCTCCAGGATTCTTTGATATTGCCACTACTCCTTTGTCGCTCATTCTTACCATCATCCTTACTTCTAATTCTACACTATTCTTACTGCTGATATGTTTTTTGCGTCAAAGGAACCACCGTCTCAAGTGTTGATAACTTTTCCAAGGAGACCATAAGCTCATCTGATTTCCTAAGCTTGTCCTTCTGTGCATTCAAGCTATAACCATCAACCTGAATTGCTGTTGATACACGAGTATATATGTAGCATTTTGTTTTTTTTTTCAATACATTCACTCCCCTCTACTGTGGTAAAATCAACGTCGGATTTTTCAACAGTGTGGCAATCACCGGGGTATATTTAGATACTCCATAGTCTTCAACAATACTGGTTATTCTAGCCCCTGCATCCTTTGACGAAGCACCACATA
>CAKRWX010000476.1 GCA_934418055.1 uncultured Lachnospiraceae bacterium | reverse complement strand
CGGAACTGGCAGACGCACAGGACTTAAAATCCTGCGGGACTAATCTCCCGTGCCGGTTCGATTCCGGCCTACGGCATCTTATGAAGAAAGCTTGGTTTTTACCAGGCTTTTTTTGTTTCTAAATTTTGGAATTCGAGCGCTTCTGGTTGCAATCAGCAAAAGAATATGTTACCATGAATTCAGAAATGTACGTTTGGGGTGCTGGAAGCCCAATTTAATTGAATAAAGATTTTAGTGCTTATGAGATTGGAGAAAGCAGGATTGGAATACGGGGGTGTATTTATCCTGCTTTCTTTTCGATTATAAGAGCCATGGGCCTTGTTGAAAATGTGGGCGGAAAGCAAAACGTCAGGGGTTTTAGGAAAGGAGAAGAATATTATATGGGGAAATATGCCATTGCGTTGGATCAGGGAACAACCAGTTCCAGGTGTATTCTGTTTAATCATGAGGGAGAGATCTGCAGCGTAGCTCAGCGGGAATTTACCCAGCATTATCCACAGCCTGGCTGGGTGGAGCATGATCCGCTGGAGATCTGGTCAACGCAGCTTGGAGTGCTGGTGGAGGCGGCAGGCGGAATTGGAGTAGATTTATCCGATGTGGCTGCGATTGGCATTACCAACCAGCGGGAGACCACCATTGTCTGGGATAAGGAGACGGGAAGGCCTATTTACAATGCGATTGTGTGGCAGTGCCGCAGAACGGCGGACCGGATCGAGCAGTTGAAGAAAGACGGATTAGAAGATTTGGTGCGGGAGCGGACTGGATTGATTCCAGATGCGTATTTTTCTGGAAGCAAGATTGCCTGGATTCTGGATCATGTGAAGGGAGCCAGAGAGCGGGCTAAGAGAGGCGAACTTTTATTTGGAACTGTGGATACCTGGCTGATCTGGAATTTGACCAAAGGACAGGTGCATGTAACGGATTATACCAATGCTTCACGAACCATGTTGTATGATATCCGGAAATTATGCTGGGATAAGGATCTGTTGGCATATTTTGATATTCCTGAGTGCATGCTTCCAGAGGTGAAGCCGTCCAGCTGTATTTATGGATATACCTCCAAGGAGGTTTTGGGCCACAGCATTCCGATTGCTGGAATTGCAGGAGATCAACAGGCGGCATTATTTGGCCAATGCTGTTTCCAGCCGGGAGATGTGAAAAATACTTATGGTACCGGCTGCTTTATGCTGATGAATACCGGTCATGAAGCTGTCCGGTCGGAAAATGGTCTGTTGACGACGATTGCAGTAGGCTATGATGGACAGGTAGAGTATGCGCTGGAAGGAAGTGTGTTTGTCGCTGGCGCGTCCATTCAGTGGCTGCGGGATGAACTGCGTATGTTAAAATCCGCACCGCAGTCTGAAGATTATTGTACGGCGGTGGAAGATACGGCTGGTGTTTATGTGGTTCCTGCATTTGCGGGAATGGGTGCGCCATATTGGAATCAGTATGTCCGTGGAACCATTGTAGGACTGACCAGAGGAACCAGCAAGGAGCATTTTATCCGTGCGACCGTGGAATCCCTGGCTTACCAGGTTTACGACGTTCTGGAGGCCATGCAGAAAGATTCCGGCATTACGTTACATACGCTGAAGGTAGACGGCGGTGCATCTGCAAATAATTTCCTGATGCAGTTCCAGTCGGATATTTTAAACGCAGAAGTGATCCGGCCACAGTGTATTGAGACAACTGCTCTTGGCGTGGCCTATCTGGCTGGACTGGCAGTTGGATATTGGAAAAACCGGGAAGAGATCAGCCAGAACTGGAAAGTCGATAAAAAGTTCCATACAGAGATGGAAGAAGCTGACAGAAAGAAACGGATCCGCGGCTGGAAACGGGCAGTTAAATGCGCGCTCGCCTGGGCAGAGGACGAGGAAGTGTAGAGGTTCGGAACGAGTCTGAAGGTTGAAAATATGAGGACTTAATAGGACTCTAAGATAAGATCAAAAAAGTAAAAAATATTTTAAAATAATTGTTGACAAATTTAACATGCTGAGCTATAATAACTATCGTTG
>CAKRWX010000475.1 GCA_934418055.1 uncultured Lachnospiraceae bacterium | reverse complement strand
GATCGGCCCGGCTTATGAAAATCATGAGCGTTTCCCAAACCGGGTCAATTCCGAATTTATTGAATTAATCAGCCGTGATCATATCCGTATGCGGGTATGGGAGAGAGGAAGCGGCGAGACCTGGGCCTGCGGAACAGGAGCGACAGCCAGCGCGGTGGCTTCCATTCTCATGGGCTATACGGATCCGACCGTGAAAGTCTCTTTAAGAGGCGGCGACCTGACCATTCACTGGAACCGGGATACCAATCATGTGTATATGACTGGTCCGGCAGTGGAAGTGTTCCACGGTGAGATCGAGGATTAAACGGGAAAATATCTGGAATTAATAGATACGACAAAACGAGAATGACACAAGGAGGACAATGCCATGTTTCAGGTAAATGAAAATTATTTAAAACTGCCAGGAAGCTATCTGTTTTCCACCGTTGGCAAGAAGGTAAAAGCGTATTCTGAGGCGCACCCGGATAAGAAAGTGATCCGCCTGGGAATCGGTGACGTGACTCAGCCATTGGTTCCAGCGATTATTAAGGCGATGCACGAAGCGGTGGACGAGATGGGCAATGCGGACACCTTCCACGGCTACGCGCCGGATCTGGGATATGGATTCTTAAGAGAGACCATTGCCAGAGAGGACTACGCGAAACGTGGCTGTCCGATTGAAGCGGATGAGATCTTCATTTCCGATGGCGCCAAGAGCGACTGCGGCAACATTCAGGAGATCTTCTCCGCAGACAGCCGGATCGCTGTTTGTGACCCGGTTTACCCGGTATATGTGGATTCCAACGTCATGGCAGGCAGAACTGGTGAGTATGATGCAGAGAAAGGCACCTGGAGCAATGTGATCTACATGCCGTGTACCGCGGAAAATGGTTTCGTTCCAGAACTTCCAAAGGAGACGCCGGACCTCATTTACCTGTGCATTCCCAATAACCCAAGCGGTACCACACTGACCAGAGACCAGTTAAAGGTATGGGTGGATTATGCCAATAAAGTTGGCGCTGTGATCCTTTACGATGCCGCGTATGAGGCGTACATTTCCGAACCGGACGTGCCGCACAGTATTTTCGAGATTCCAGGAGCCAGAACCTGTGCCATCGAGTTCCGATCCTTCTCCAAGAACGCTGGATTTACAGGAGTTCGTCTTGGATTTACAGTGGTTCCAAAGGATTTAAAGAGCGGTGATACCATGGTTCATAGCCTCTGGGCAAGAAGACACGGCACCAAGTTCAACGGCGCGCCGTACATCATCCAGCAAGCGGCTATGGCAGTCTATTCTGACGAGGGAAAAGCCCAGTTAAAAGAGCAGGTGGGCTATTATATGCGCAATGCCAAGGTAATCTATGACGGCTTAAAAGAGGCTGGCTACGAAGTATACGGCGGCATCAACGCTCCATATATCTGGCTGAAAGTTCCGGCTGGCATGACTTCCTGGGAATTCTTTGACTACCTGTTGGAGAATGCCAATGTGGTGGGAACACCGGGAAGCGGATTCGGTCCAAGCGGTGAAGGATATTTCCGGCTGACTGCGTTTGGAACCTATGAAAACACCGTGGAAGCCATCGAACGGATGAAGAAATTAAAAAAATAGTAACTGTATGGTCAGTTACGAAATAGAGATGTAAAAGCTTATGCATCGAGGAAGACGGGAGGAGAATGCACTATGATGACTTTGGACGATATTGACAGAAAGATCTTAAAGATCCTACAGGAAAATGCCAGAACTTCACTGAAAACCATAGCAGAGAAGACATTTTTGTCATCCCCGGCAGTCTCAGCCAGAATTGAAAAAATGGAAAAGGACGGGATCATTTCCGGGTATCACGCTTTGATTGATCCGATTCGTCTGGGGTATCACATTCTGGCTTTTATCAATCTGAATGTGGATCCAGATGATAAGCCTAAATTCTATGAGTTTGCGGCAGATGTGCCAAATGTGTTGGAATGCAATTGTGTGACAGGGGAGTATTCCATGTTGATGAAGGTAGCGTTTCAGAGTACAATGGAACTGGATCTGTTTATTG
>CAKRWX010000474.1 GCA_934418055.1 uncultured Lachnospiraceae bacterium | reverse complement strand
CTTTTGGGGCTATGTAAGCCATGATCCAAAGGACCATGAGAAAACAAATCAGAAAACGAAGGACCTTCGTCCATCGTTCGTGTCCCAACTGCATCACCCCCTTTCTCAAGGGAGTGGCCAACCGCCGTTTTTGCAACAGCGCCTGATTGCATTTTACCAAGTTCTGCATATTCTGTCAAGAAAGTCGCTTTGTTATATGAGAGCGCCACTTTGTTGTATGAAGGCATCCTGCCCGCAGCAAACAGAAAACGAGAATCGCGTTTTGACCCACGCCGTGACCCACGAACAGAAACTGACGCTACCGTCACTCTGGACGCCAAGACCGGCAAGGTCACTGGCGCTGCCAAGGTTGCCGGTGCTACCGACAAGGCCTTCACCGCTCCTACTGATGCTGTCAGCACTGGCGATACCTACTTCTGCGTTGTTGAGTTCTACAACAGCAAGCTGGATCGTGAGACTGCTTATGCCAAGAGCGAGGGCGTTACCGTTAAGGTCAACGCCGCTCCCGAGGCTACCATGGACATCCAGGTCAGCTACAAGCTGGCTGACGGCACCGTGGTTGCTACCGAGCTGCGGGCTGAGCAGAAGGCTGATAGCGGTAAGTCCTATGTTACCGTGAAGGCCAAAGATCTGATCACGGACGAGTGGGGCCTCAACAAAACCCTTGTCAGCGCTAAAACGATCCGTGTTCCTTTCGCCGCTGACACTCTGGCCAACGTCGAGTTCATTGTGAAGTAATTTGCTTTCGCAATGATCAACATGGCACATGTTGAATAAAAACAGGCCCCCGCTCGAAAGAGCGGGGGCCTGTTTTTCCTTGACATTCTCCTGCAACTTGCTATAATGAGGGTAGGAAAAGGGCGCTGCGACAAGCGGTTATGCCCCTAACGAGTAAATTGGTTTATGAGCAAAGCCCATAGAAACCGTCACTTGCCAGAGTGGCGGTTTCTGCTTTTCACAATGATCGTCACGGTAAACCGTCCGATATGTAATGTGATACGCATAGACAGCACCCCCTTTCGGGTGGTGTAGCCAACCGCCTGCCGTTGTGCAGCGCCGAGTTGAATATATCACAGCTCCCGGCGGAAAGCAAGCCGTTTCGACGGCTCCGCCGCAGGCGGCGCTTCGGCGCTTATCCACCGTCACGGCAATAAAAACCGCGGGCCTGCCAGCCCGCTGTTTTTGCCGTATCCTCGAAAGCGCCTCGCTGCATCCGCCACTGGCGGCGCTTCGGCGCTTTCCTCCTGCCGTTGTGCAGCGCTGCTGTGTCCATTTGCCGGCCCCGCGCCTTGAAACAGGCGCGGGGCTGCTGTAAAATAGGGTCATCCGAAAAAGCATGAGACAGGAGGGCGGACGGATGAAAAAGCGGCTGGCAAACCTGCTCACGGGCCTGCGCATTTTGTGCAGCGGGGCGCTGATGCTTTTCCCCGCGTTTTCCGCCCGGTTCTATCTCACGTATCTCCTCTGCGGGCTAAGCGACATGGCGGACGGGGCCGTGGCGCGGAAAACGGACAGCGCCAGCCGCTTCGGGGCGCGGCTGGACACCGCCGCCGACCTCGTGTTCGCGGCGGCTGCGCTGACGAAGCTGCTGCCGCTGCTCCATCTCCCGCGCTGGCTGTGGCTCTGGACCGCCGCCATCGCCGCCGTGAAGGCCGCTGGTCTGATATGGGGGCGCCGTCCGCTGGAAGCGGCTGGCGTCCGAGCATACGGCGCTGAACAAGCTGACGGGACTGGCGCTGTTCCTGCTGCCCCTGACGCTGAGCTTTGCGGACATCCGGTACAGCGGCGGCTGCTGCGGTGCGCCGCCGCGCGGTACGGCGTCCGGGAGGTCACGGTGAACGAGCAGAACCCGCAGGCCGTGGGGTTTTACGAGCACATGGGCTTTCAGACGTACCGGCGGACCGGCCGGGACGAGGAGGGCGGGCCGTACCCGCTGCTGTATATGCGCCTGAAGGAGGGCGCGCCGCCGGGACCCGGCGGGAGTTTGAGGTGAGAAATATGATCGACAAAATGCGCATCCGGGGCGCAAAGG
>CAKRWX010000473.1 GCA_934418055.1 uncultured Lachnospiraceae bacterium | reverse complement strand
AATCAGGGAAGCATCCGATGTTCTGGAAACCAGATCCGTTTCTTCCAGGGTGGCCCCGCCTCTTAATTCTAATTTTCCCTCTTCTATATAAGAAGCAAATTCCAAAGGACTGCTTTCCTGCCATTTTCCATGACTAAAATCATAGACGGTTATGAGACATTCTATGACTAATCCCAAGAGCAGGCCCATTGTCAGATAAATGACCGATATTCCTCTTCTCGTTTGTTTCTTCTTATTCATATTTCTTTCATCCATCTGTTTTTTTGCCTTATCTCCCCCATTTTTATGCCAACCACAACGCTACGATCTGCATGGTCATCACATACATACCGAATAGGCTGTAGATTCCCAGTCCACAGACACGGATCCAGTCTGGAAGCTTTTCTTCTGCCACTTCGTAGACCAGCACCGTTGCCGTGATCACGCCGATCAGTAAAAACAGCCCGGTCCGGTTCCCGGATGCAAACACCGTCGGGGAAAATCCCATCACTGTCTTGGCACCAAGACCAAACAACAGCATGTAAACCGCTGGAACCGCTTTTTCCATCGTTTCACAGGCAAGAATCAACAATACAAAAAGCAATATCCAGACCATCAGGAAAATTCCTGCTTCCGCCCATGGACTGACCGCTTTGCTGACAAATAATTTGTCAATGTAATCATCACCACTGAACACCGGTATGAGCTTCGCCATCATAGGACGTAAAACACCACTGATCATCAAAAGCACCGTAAAGACTGCAGATACCACTCCTGCCATCCTGTTATGATGCGTTTTGTATCCTCTTCCCGTAAACACAAATCCCAGAGTCATCAAAACTCCTAAGAACAGGAACAGATAATTGCCTTTTCTCACCATCAGATAACTGGCTGTCAAAAAACCATCTCTTAATTTGATGCCAAAGGGCAGATCCGGGAATTCCGGATACCAGGTGGCTGCCTCCTTGGCAAATCTGATGGAATTGCCCGGACAGCTGAGAATATAGATCAATCCCAAAATACCAACTGCCAGAAGCGCCCACAGATATGGCCGGATCTTTTGTCCCTGCCAAAAGCTGTACAAAATTGCGACTGCTGCACTTCCCGTCACGAAAACCGCCGTCATTTCTTCATTGCTGGCATAAAGAGCCGGAAGCAGACACAGATACTCCCATCCGCGATGAGTTTTTCCGAATCCATTCTCTGCTTCCCCATAGACCCGCTTCATGGGGATCATGGCAAGAAGGGCACATCCCATAGGCCAGATGTAGTTCATGGAAGAAGCGATCTGTCCTGCATCATTGAGATCCCAGCCAAACAGCATCAGAATTCCCGCCGCGATGACACAGTTACCGCCCAGCGTCCCTTCTGTAAACAGCCAGGAGATCAAAACGCCGATCAGCACATACATTCCTGTGTTTAAAATTCTCCACAGATTCGGCCCGTAGATCCGCAAAGTCACCATGACCGCCTCAATAAGTGTCCTGGAACTCCAGGTATGGTACTGATGGATACTCCATGAGATCAGGTTCTGGTTATCCAACGCATGGACGAAAGACGCGTCATCTCCCAGATTGACGCTGACCTTCAGATGATAGGCCAGCAAAAATATCCCTAAAACAATCCACGCCGCCCAAGCCGGGATCTGGTCTGGACGGTGGTGTCTATTTCTTTTGTAACTCACTTTTCATACTCCTATGTAACTATATTTGTATTTCTCTGATACCCTCTAACCTGTGCTTTCCCGCAGTCAGCGCGTCCAGCGCATGAACCTGCTGAACCTTTTTTCTATTCCTATACCCGGAAACAGCTTCCCCCGATAAACTCCCTCACAATCGAATTATGTGGAATCTCCTCGCTGCTGACTCCCAGTACATAATCAAAGAATTTTAAAAGCCGTTTGGCCTCTAAGTATTCCTCACAGTCTTCCGGAATCTGGAACAGAAGCGGCTCCGCATACTGCTTTAGCACTGCAAGTTCATAGACAGAAGCCGAATTAAACATCACGTCCGCATCCTCCTGGAACGGGAAAATGTTCTGTTCTTCCCCTCTC
>CAKRWX010000472.1 GCA_934418055.1 uncultured Lachnospiraceae bacterium | reverse complement strand
CTTGCCAGCTGGAAATAACGGTCATATCCAGAGCACATCAGCAGCTGCTTAAATAACTGCGGAGACTGTGGAAGCGCATAGAAGGAGCCTGGATGTACACGGCTTGGCACTAAATAGTCACGAGCGCCCTCTGGAGTACTCTTGATCAGAGTTGGGGTCTCGATCTCTAAGAAACCTTCGTCTGCTAAGAACTGTCTGGTTAAGATGGCAACCTTACTTCTAAGCAGCAGGTTTCTCTGCATATCCGGTCTTCTTAAGTCCAGATAACGGTATTTTAAACGCAGATCCTCTTTGGTCTTGGAGTTTTCCTCAATCGGGAAAGGAGGAGTCTCGGACTCAGAAAGGATTCTCAAGGAATTTGCACGGACCTCGATGGCACCAGTTGCCAGGTTCTCATTGACTGCGCCGGAACGTGCCTCTACACGGCCGGTTACTGCGATAACAAACTCACTTCTTAATTTCTCAGCCTTCTCAAAGCTCTCAGTACCACAGTCACTCTCCTCGAAAATGATCTGTAAGATACCGGAACGGTCTCTTAAATCAACGAAAATAATTCCGCCTTTATTTCTGCTTTTCTGCACCCATCCCATGACGGTAACGTCCTGGCCGATGTTGGCGGTGCTAAGCTCTGTGCATCGGTGGGAACGTTTCAGTCCCATCATTGACTCTGCCATAATCTTTTTCCTCCTATTTTAACGCCTCACGGTAGAACTCTACAAACTCGGTGTAGCCTTCTTTGTTCAGCTGTTCTTTCTGGAATTTCTTATTCTTATTCATCTGGGAAACCAGAACCTGTACGCCGTTACGACGCTCTTCCATGGCCTGTTTCATGATCTGGCACATTCTGGAAGCGTCCATGCCTTTCTCGATGAGATAAGCCTTCTTCGGAATGCTGCTCTGGATGTGGTTCTCCTGATCCAGTAAAATGGTAACGATACGCTCGAAACCAATGGAAAATCCACAGGCTGGAGTGTCCACGCCGGTAAATTTGCCGATCATCTTATCATAACGTCCGCCGCCTGCCACGGAACCGCCGAAGCCTTCCATAGAAACCTCGAAAATCGTTCCGGTGTAGTAGGACATACCACGAACCAGTGTCGGGTCAAATACCAGGCCAAACTTGGTCTCTGCCACGTCTGTCACGGTATCCATAATGTAAGCCAGGTTGTCGGTGACACTCTTTGGAAGGGTGTCTGCCAGCTTCTCGCCTAACATCCGGACGCCTGCTGCGTCCTTGGTCACCGTATCCATCAGCTCCAGGTAAGTCTTTACGCTGCTCTCATCATAACCAAGCTCCAGAAGTTCTGCCTCTACGCCCTCTAAACCGATCTTGTCCATCTTATCCAGGGTGATAAATACCTGGTCTAAGGACTCCTCCGGGAATCCGCAATGCAGCGCCATGCCCTTTAAGATCTCACGGTCATTGATGCGGACCGTAAATGCATTATCCGGGCAGATCTTGCCAAGAGCGGTGGTAGTTGCCAGGATCAGCTCGATCTCCGCCATGGAGGTCGGATCACCTAAAATATCAATATCGCACTGGGTAAACTGACGGAAACGGCCCTTCTGAGGACGGTCTGCTCTCCATACGCTGCCCATCTGCAGTGCCTTAAATGGGCTTGGAAGCTGTGCCGCGTTGTTGGAATAGTAACGGGACAGCGGTAAAGTCAGGTCATATCTTAAACCGCCGTCTACCAGATCATTCTCGGTCTCGGCAGTCTCCAGATTCAGCTTCTCGCCTCTCTTTAAGATCTTAAAGATCAGCTTCTCGTTATCTCCACCCTGCTTACTGGTCAGATTCTCGATGTGCTCCACACACGGAGTCTCAATCTGGGAGAATCCGAATCCACGGTAGGTCTCCTTGATCTGATTGGTGACGAACTCACGGATCTGCATCTCTGCAGGCAGAATGTCCTTCATGCCGGTTACCGGCTTTTTCTTTAATGCCATAGGTTTTTCTCCATTTTCTTTCTATGTACTCTCGGAATCTTTCTGTGCTTGATTTTGTGAGAAGATTTTTTGTCAGTTGTATCCAAA
>CAKRWX010000471.1 GCA_934418055.1 uncultured Lachnospiraceae bacterium | reverse complement strand
GGCCATACTGTACCAGTTTCTTTACTGCCCCGTAAACCATAACCAATACCTCCCCATATATTAACTTTTAACTATTCAGTACCTTCACCAGCATTTTCCTATCACAATCGTTTCACTACTGACTGGATCCGGGCAGTCACCAGAGCGCCAAGCAGTCCGATCACCGCTCCCGCGATCACACCGGCTACCATGAGAAATGGCAGATAATAGAACACCCCTGCCGTCTCCGTAATCAGCGCCGCCGCCGTCAGCTGACCGATATTATGTCCGATACCGCCCATGATGCTGACGCCAACCTGGCTGAATTTGCCGGTCTTCTTCAGTAAAATCATGAAAATCAGACTGACGGTTCCGCCCGCCAGACTATAGATCATGCTGGAAAGATTGCCAAAGGTAAAACCAACTAAAACAATGCGGACCAAAGATACTGCAATCGTACCTTTGATCCCTACGGTATATAATCCCACGATGGATACCAGATTCGCCAGTCCCAGCTTCACCCCAGGGACCGGGATCGGAATGGGGATCACAGCCTCTATGTAGCTGAAAATAAATGCCAAACTGATCAGCATCCCATAGAGGGCTACCCATTTTGCTGTATGATTTCTCATTCTACTCTTCCTACTGAGCCTGTTTTAACGCGTTCTCAACTGCTTCCTTTGCGCCATTGCTGGTTAAAGTACATCCAGAAACGCCATCTACGGTTGCGGAACCAGATGCCATGAACTGCTCCTCCAATGGCTGTAATGCATCTGCGCCAAGTCCTGGAGTCTCATTGTCGCCCTGCAGGGTAACGCTCTCGATGCCATTGTCACCAACTACGACTGTCGCAACCACATCTCCGCCAAAGCCTGTACCGATACCGGTATAAGTGCCTGCTGTGTAGCTTACCTTTGGAGCGGTTGCACGGTCGATTGCCTTATATAATGGGTCAGAGCCCAGAACTGTTCCGGCAGCTAATACTACCATCAGTCCTAATCCTACATATCCTTTTTCCTTCTGTGTCATTCTAACATTTTCCTCCTGTGATAACTTTTTAATGCCCATTAAATAATTTTATCACATTCTATTATGGACTTCAACGATTTTTGCCTTCCCACCCATTTTTTCTATTGCCATTTTCGCTTTTTATGCTATAATAGGTACACTTTAAGTTACAGTTCTTACATGAACTGTAACTGATTTTGCCGATGCTTCGCATTCCAAATCGGCAAAATCTGCTACTACTACTGTATCGTACGGAATTTTCAGTTCAGAAAATTCCTACCTGTAAGCGGTAGCCACCTCAAATACTTTATGAACAGGAGTTAAGCTTTATATGGAAACAACAGAAAAGAAAACTTATAAATGGGATCTGATCCTGGTGGTTGCGATCCTGGTTATCGCTGCTGTCAGCTTCATCGGCTACCGCTTCGCCCACCGGGCTCCGGCTGTTGTGATGGAGATCAGTTCCTTCGGCCAAGTGGTAGAAACCGTAGACATCTCCAAGGACGGCACCTACGAGATTCCCAACACCTTAGGCGGCTCCAACACCATCACCGTGAAAGACGGCCAGGTATCCTGTACCGACGCGTCCTGTCCAGATAAAATCTGTATCCATCAGGGCTACATCTCCCACAACGGAGAGATGATCGTCTGCCTGCCAAACCAGATGATCGCAAAAGTAGTTGGAAACGACAAATAAAACAATGAAATAAACCACACGGGCATAGTTCCAGAAAAGGGATGGAAAGCGTTTCTCACTGCTCTCCATCCCTTTTCTTATAATATCCAGCTTTTATCCCTGACGGAATCTGCTCAAAAACTCTTTCGTCTTCGCCTTCTGCGGATTACCAAAAATATCTTCTGGTTTTCCCTCTTCCTCGATGACGCCATCCGCCATAAATACCACGTGGCTGGACACATCTCTGGCAAATGCCATCTCATGGGTCACAATGATCATGGTGATGCCTTCTTTTGCCAAGTTTCTCATAACTTCCAGAACCTCTCCGACCATCTGGGGATCCAGTGCTGACGTCGGCTCATCAAACAGTAATACT